>NZ_LRPD01000022.1:0-108846 GCF_001605865.1 Acinetobacter sp. NRRL B-65365
GTAATGCAGGTGCAGACGTACACCGTAAGTTGGGTGACAAGTTAAACATCATCGGTGGAGCGGATGCTGCAACAGCAGAAGACAAGACCAGCGGTGAGAACGTGATCACACGTACCACAGAAGATGGCATCAAGATTGAATTGTTGAAAGATGCGAAGTTCGACAGCATTACCACTGGCGACAGCGTATTAAACAACAATGGTTTAACCATCAAAGATGGCCCAAGCATTACTAAAGATGGCATCAATGCTGGTAATAAAGTCATTACTAATGTTGCTGATGGTTCAATTGCCAATGGATCTAAAGATGCAGTGAATGGCGGTCAGGTGAAGAATATCTCTGACAGCATCAAGAACAGCATCGGTGGTAATACAACGGTTAATCCAGACGGTAGCATTACAACCAACAATATTGGTGGTACAGGCAAGAACAACATCAATGATGCGATCAAGTCAGTTGATGACAAAGTGACTAATGGTGTGAATGACCTGACCAATAAAGGTCTCAACTTTGCTGGCAATGCGGGTAAAGATGTACACCGTAAGTTGGGTGACAAGTTAAACATCATCGGTGGAGCTGATGCAGAAACTGCAGAGGACAAGACCAGCGGTGAGAACGTAATCACACGTACGACTGAAGATGGTATCAAGATTGAATTGTTGAAAGATGCGAAGTTCGACAGCATTACCACTGGCGATACTGTATTGAACAACAATGGCTTGGTCATTAAAAATGGCCCAAGCATTACTAAAGATGGCATCAACGCGGGTAATAAAACAATTACTAACGTTGCTGATGGCGTAAATGGTAAAGATGCAGTCAATGTTGACCAGTTGAATAAATTGAAAGATCAGATCGGTAAAGACATCGGTAATCTTTCAGATAACGCGGTTCAATATGACAAGGACAAAGATGGCAATGTTGATAAGAACTCAGTGACTTTAGGTGGTGGTGATAAGGGCACTAACTTGAAGAATGTTGCTGATGGTAAGGTTGAGAAAGATTCTAAAGATGCGGTGAATGGTGGTCAGTTGTGGGATGTCAAACAGAATGTTGACAAGAACACAAATGATATTCAGAACATCCAGAACAATATCAACAACATCAACGATGGTAAGTCTGGTCTTGTTCAGCAGCAGAAACCAAACGGTGAAATTACTGTTGGTAAAGACACTGGTGGTACAAGTGTCAATATGGCAGGTAAAGATGGCGACCGTGTTGTTAAAGGTGTCGCAGATGGAACGATTGCAAAAGACTCTAAAGAGGCTGTGAATGGTGGTCAGATCCATAATATCTCTGACAGCATCAAGAACAGTATTGGTGGAAATACTTCAATCGATAAAGACGGTACGATCAAAACCAACAATATTGGTGGTACAGGTAAAGACACGATTCATGATGCGATTGGTACATTGAACCAGTCAAATCAGGAATTGGGTAACCGTATTACTAACCTTGGTGATCAGTTACAACAAGCGTTCTACGATACCAACCAACGTATTGATAGCGTAGAGAAAAAAGCCAATGCTGGTGTTGCAGCTGCGATGGCATTAGAAGCGGCTCCATTTGTTGCAGGTAAATATACCTATGCTGCGGGTGCTGCTTACCATGGTGGTGAAAACGCAGTCGGCGTAACTTTACGTAAAACTTCTGATAATGGTCGCTGGTCAATTACCGGTGGTGTTGCAGCGGCATCTCAAGGTGATCCAAGCGTACGTATCGGTATCAGCGGTGTAATCAACTAAGAAACTGGCGGGGAGAGCGCATGCTCTCCTTACTCAATATATGAAGAGAGTAATGAAATGAAAAAAACGATTCAATGCTTAGCAGTAGCAGCTCTTGCTGGTTTCTCAGTAGCGACTTATGCAGATGAAGATACAACTCCAGTTCAGCAAGAAGAAATCAAGTTTCCTGCGGTTGAAAAGAGTTATTTAAAACAGGTAAAACGTTATGAATATGACGATGTTGCCCGTTTAGATACAGGCTTAACCAAAGACCAGATTCGTCATTTATTGGGTAATCCTCAATTTAGCGAAGGTGTATTTTTTGTTAAGACCTGGAACTATGTTTTAGATATTCGCCAGCCGAATAGCCAAGACTATTTACGTTGCCAACTCCGCGTCGATTTTGACAAAAAATATTTGTCAGAACGATTGTCATGGAAAGGCGAAGCATGTGAAGGCTTAATGGCTTGGGGGGCAAATAATCAGGTGCCTAACGATGCAAACGTCAATACTGCACGTTCTGGCAGCGTATTCTTTGCCTTTGACCGTTTCAATGCCAATGCAATTGAACAAGGTTCGGCTTCAATATCAGCAATTGCACAACGTATTAAACAAAGCAATGCAACAGGCCCAATCCTTGTCGCTGGCTTTGCGGATCCATTAGGTAAATTTGCTTATAACCATCAATTATCAGCACAACGTGCCAATACAGTCGCGAAGTTGCTGGTAAATGAAGGTGTTGATGCAAACCGTATTCAGATTCAGGCAAATAGCCAGACTGATTTATATCAGCAATGTGCGGGTAATAAAGCCAACTCTAAACTTGTTGGTTGTTTGGCACCAAACCGACGCGTTAACGTAAGCTGGTAAGCCAGTTCATCTTAAAAAATGGCTGCTTTAAAGTGGCCATTTTTTATGCCTTTATGAAATGAGAAATCTAAAATGCAGTTAAACCGATGCATGAAGTAAAAATATTTTGTATGAATTTTTACGAAAATCTAATTTTTTGTGAACTGTTAGACAAAATGTGTAATTTTGCTTAATAAATGATCTAGAATGCAGCGCGTGAGATAACAGCTTTAGATGTCAATTATATGTATCTCAACCATTAAATAAGTATTTTTTAGCAGGAATGGTCTGCTTAGATTGACCATTTGCGGGGATAGAAGTTTAGCGACTTTAGAAAATACTTCACATTTCGATGACTTTTTAGAGAGAAAACGATGTTTGAATCAAAAAATCTAATTGTTCTGGATCAAATGCTTGTCTTAAAAAAAGAAGGTAAACGTGATTTAGTCTATGAGAATGATACGCTTCTCAAGGTCAAAATGATTTCTAACCAGCATATTGTGGTAGAAGATGATGCTCAGACCAGCTTTTTATTAAAACCTCAGGATGAAAATGTGGTCTGGTCATTTATTTAATCTGAAATACTTTGGATAAGCTGCTTGTTTTAATGCCATAAAAAGTAGCTTATTCGGCATATTTCAGTTAATTCGGCTTTCCAATAAAAATATCCGATAAACGTATTTCGCCTTTTCTAACACCACATCCTTTAGCTGCTCAGCATCTTTTATTGCTAAAATGGGGCAGCTTGTTTATTTTGGCTCAATTGACACGCACCGACCAAATACAGTCAATTCTATTTTTATCTTTTCTCCTTAACTTGAATAAAACTGTTGGGAAATAGCTAAAAATGGATCGGTCTATGCACAATAATAAATTTATCAAATTCACAAAATCCTTTTTGACGCACTGCGTTCTGGCAAGCTCGATATTGCTGATGAATACCACTTATGCAGCGCCAGAAGGAAAGCTGGATTTAACACTGTCGACACATTCGCAGAATAAGATCAAACAACTGCTGAATGATCCAAAAACATGGCAGCAGATTCCCAAGCAAGTCACTTTATGTGTGTTTTCACCCAATGGTGAACATAGCGAGGCTTTTGAACAGGCCACCAGTTATATCACTGAAATCCCTCGTATGGTTCGTGTCGCGAAGCAATTCGGTGTCAATATGAATGTGACCCGACCTTCGCATCTGCAATTCAAACTGGATTTTGATTATCCCAAATTAAAAAAAGAAGCCTCGACTCTAGTTAATCTAAAGGTCTATACCAATGAAGCGGTGCTTACGGAAGATTTTCGTAGTAAGCGTTGTGATGGGGCGGGGATTAGTAACCTTCGAGCCAAACAGTTTAATAAATTTGTAGGCAGTATCGATGCGATTGGTGCATTACAAACCTATAAACAGCTCAGTTCTGTGATTCAGGTCTTGGCTAATCCTAAGTTCGATGAAAAGATGGTGAATAAAGATTATGAGGTTGTTGGTATCGTGCCGTTAGGTGCGGCTTATATCATGGTGACTGATCGTAATATTAATACTTTGGCAAAAGCTGCTGGTAAGAAAGTAGCGGTATTCCAGTTCGATGAAACGCAAAAGAAACTGGTGCAGAATGTTGGAGCACAACCTGTATCTGTGGATTTGGTGACGGTAGGTGGAAAGTTTAATAATAAAGAAGTCGATATTATGGCTGGGCCAGCGATTTTATTTGAGCCATTGGAACTACAAAAAGGCATGACTGATAAATCAGGTAAAGCCGTTGGAGGCATCATTAAATTCCCTGTGATACAGGTCACAGGGACCCTGATTATGCATCGTAATAAATTTCCAGCAGGGATGGGCTCTATTGCACGTGAAGTGATCTCCAAACAGCTGAATCCAGCCTTTGAATTTGTAGACAAGATTGAAGCCAATATCCCTGACAAGTTTTGGTTAAAACTGAATGAAAGTGATAAGCCTGGCTATGTGCGCTTGATGCGTGAAGCGCGGATTCAAATGACCAAAGAAGGCTTTTATGACAAGGATATGATGAAGTTATTGAAACAGGTACGTTGTTCACAAGAGCCAAGCAATTATGAATGTGCTTTGAAAGATGAGTGATAGATTTAATGTGATCTAAATGGAAATTGCTAAGAAAAAGATTTGGGAAGTAAACTTAAAATAATTTTCAAGTTTACTTCTTGATTTTAAAACCTAGCCAATTAATTGATAAGCACTGATATTGGCAGATTTATAATATCCGATGCGTTCATATACTGGCGCTCCAGCAGGTGTTGCATGCAATAGCGTTCGCGTTAAGCCCGTAGCTTTATAACCCTCTAGTAAAGCGTGACGCACAATCGTTTCACTGTAGCCTTTGCGTTGTGCTTCTGGTCGGGTCGCGACCAAGGCCAAATAAAGGACATCACCGACAGGAGCGGCTGATGCTGCGCAAACAGGCTGATCATCAACATAGCCTACAAAAGAATATGCATGATCTATCCATACATTTCCTAGCGCATTACGACCCCATTCAACATCGAATCCATAAGCTAGACAGTTCATATCTGAAAATGCTCTTAGCTCTTTCGCAGAGCGAACACGTTTGACTTGTAGTTCAGGAATAGGATTGAGCTCAAGCGGAAGGATATCGCCAGCCATACTATCGAGTGTCATCACAAATTCTAATCCAGCATCTTTCAGAATTTGATCAAACTTAAGCTTTGCTTCGCCTGTTATTAAGTCATTACAGATATTAAGTAAACCACCATATTGTCTAGATTTCATGCGGGCTGCAACAGTATTTAAGCGTTGTTTTAAGGTGAGAAGATCACTGATTTCATCTGTTAGAAATGCAGCATTTGAAAAAGGGAATAATGAGTCTTCCCAACGCATTGCAATGCCAGTTTCTTCATGCTGATCTGCGGGAGTATTACTATTAAAAAGAGATTTCCATGCTGCCGTGTAACCGTTGATTGCTTCATGGAGTTCTTTTTTATTTACCATGTTGATTTGCCTTATGAAAGATTGAGTTTTTAAATATTAAGAATCTACTTTTATTTTTACTTTAGGGGCAATTTTTATTTTAAATACAAACTATAGCTGTATGCTTTTTAAGTCATTTAGCTTAAGCAAATGAATGATAGAATTTAAGTTATTACAGGGGAGCTTAGGTTTGGGGCGATTTAGAAGGCATGAAACGATATGCGCCAATATAACACAATATTTTTGGTGCCTACTATATGCCTATTTTTTATAAATTGAGTAGAAAAAGAAAGGTTTTTAGAGTAAAGATAGTTTATTTTAAATTGTTGTTTTTATATTAAAAAATAATGCTCCAGAGGTGCCGCTGCATGGTCGTTACCCTGAACCCGATGAGTTCAAGGTGGAGGTGACGCGTACTTAACGGGTTTCCTACTCGAGGCAGGCATACACTCAAAATACACAGAACACATCCATAAATTTAAGTATCGGCAGGGGAATAGACGTACTGGCGAACACCCTAGAGACAGTTTTAGTATAACTGATCTTTACACGATGACAATCCTTGCAAGGCAGTTATCTGTAAAGATACTTACTAATTGATGGGGCTTTGTGCAATTTTACTCAACAATTTGTTCGACATCTTCCAAAATGGTTTGGAGCAGATGTTCGCAGTGTGCATATTCCTGTAAAGACTTATTCAGGCTAAACACTTCCTGCGCCATTTGTAGCGCCACCATAATCACAAGTTTGTTGTGTTCTACACGCGGTGCATTACGACGCATATCATGAAACTTTTGATTCAATAATTCAGCAGCGCGTTCCAGCTCTTCACGTTTATCTTCAGTCGTGTTTAAACGAAAAGTCTGTTCAATTAAGCGAAGTTCGACAACGATTGATTCACTCATGATCAGGTCTCCTCGTGTGTTTCAGCATTTGGATGTGCGAGTTGCTGAATTTCTTGTGCATGTTGATCTTGGGCTGTACCTAAAATAGAAAGACGCTGGATAATGGCTTCCACTTTAGATTTTGCAAGTTCATTTTTTTGCAACAAACGATCACGATCCTGTTGTAAATCCTGAATTTCTTGTTGGCTATGACGTTGCTGTGCTTGTAATTTTTCTTTGTTCACACGCAAGTCATTACGCTCAGCCAAGATTTCCTGAAAGCGATTTTTTAAATCAGTGGTGCTTTTCTCTAAACGGCTATAACGTTCCGCTAAAGTTGTTGCATCTTGATTCAGTTGTTTAAATTGATCTTGTAACTGAGTCAGTTGTTCAGTTAAGTTATCAACTTCTTCCTGCTTTTGCGTGATGATGCTATTTTTCTGCACAACTTGTGCATGATGGTCAGTTTCAGCTAATTGTTTAGCTTCAGTGAGCGATGTATTTTCTCGCTCAAAGTGATATAGGCGTGTTTTTAAAACACCAATATGCGCTTGTAGACGCTGTAATTGTTCTAACATAACGAAGGTCGCACAGAGTTGCAATCAAAGGTAATATATACAGCAGTATAGAGATTGGATAAACGAATGCAAGACGATATTTCAGGTTGGACGGAATGGAATGCCCATTTTGATGGGATTGAAGAAATTTCAAGTCCAAGTGAGTTACATGGTTTACTCACTGGTATAGTTTGTGTGACACAGGCGCCAACCGCAGATGAATGGTCACAAATCTTAAACACCCTTAATGTACCTGCTTTACAGCCAGAAGCACTGGAAAGTTTGACAGATGAAGCAGAAGATGTGGCGCATGCTTTATCTGATGATGAATTAGACTATTTACCAATGCTCCCAGATGACAATCATTTGCTGGTTGATCGTGTTCAGGCATTGGCTGACTGGTGTGCAGGAGTCGTACTTGGTTTTGGTTTGGCTTCAGGTCATATTCGTGGCGAGGAGCAAGAGCTGATTGAACATTTACAAGATGTTGCAGCGGTTGAGTTCGAAGACTCTGACAATGATGAAGAAGGCGAAGAAAGCTATCAGGAATTGTATGAATTTGTACGCTTGATTCCTGTGAGCCTGTCGATTGGCCGTACCAAGATTCCTGTTGCTGAAAGTTCTTTGTTACAAAACTTTCATGCTAAAAGCAGAAACTCGGATAACCCAGCAGATCCGCAAACCGTTGTAGAAATGTTCACCCCACATCGTCCGAGTTAATGCGGTTTTAAATCTCCTTTACGGAACTTTAGTCGTTCCTCACCCTCTTTAATAAAAGAGGGTCTTTCTAGCTGTAGGATAATATGAAATTAAGTCAGGCCGATTTTAAACAACGTCGTGATCTTCTTGCTCAACAGATAGGCAGCAATAGTATTGCCATTATTGCGACTCGAGCAGAAATGTATCGTAACCGCGATGCGGATTATAAATATCGTGCAGACAGTAGTTTTTATTATCTGACTGGATTTTCAGAGCCAGAAGCGGTTGCCGTGATCGAAACCTTTGAAGAAGGTGAGGAATATAACTATAGCTTATTCTGCCGCGAACGTAATCGTGAAATGGAAATCTGGAATGGCTATCGTGCAGGTATTGATGGTGCGATTGAAATTTATGATGCAGATGAAGCTTATGCAATTGATTTACTTGATGAAGAAATCATCGACAAATTATTGAATAAACAACGTCTTTACTATCGTATTGGACAGAATGCTGAATTTGATGCGCGTGTCAGCCAGTGGATTCAGAAGGCGGATGCACATCGTGGGGGTACTGCGCCAGCAGAAGTTGTTCAGCTTGATCGTATTGTTGATGAAATGCGTTTGAAAAAATCGGCACAAGAAATTGAGCTGATGCAGATTGCATCGAATATCAGTGCTGAAGCGCATACCCGTGCCATGCAAATGGTTAAACCTGAGATGATGGAATACGCGCTTGAAGCTGAACTCAATTATATCTTTGGCAGAAACGGCTGCGTGCCAGCGTATAACAGTATTGTAGGCGGCGGTGAAAATGCCTGTATCTTGCACTATGTTGAAAATAACCAGCCGTTAAAAGATGGTGATTTAGTGCTGATTGACGCGGCATGTGAATATGAGTTCTATGCATCGGACATTACCCGTACATTCCCTGTAAATGGTAAATTCAGCCCTGAACAAAAAGCATTATATAACGTGGTTCTTAATGCTCAGCTGGCTGCGATTGATGCAACCCGTATCGGCAATCCTTATAAATATCCGCATGAAGTGGCTGTGAAGATTTTAACTCAAGGTCTGGTTGATCTTGGTTTAATGAGTGGCAATGTGGATGAGCTGGTTGAAAGCGAAGCATTCCGTCAATTCTTTATGCATGGTACAGGGCATTGGCTTGGTATGGATGTGCATGATGTCGGCACTTATAAGACTGGCGAAGACTGGCGTGTTTACGAAGCTGGTATGGTTGTGACCGTTGAGCCAGGTTTATATGTGGCACCTGATGATGAAACGGTCGATGCAAAATGGCGTGGTATCGGGATTCGTATCGAGGACGATATTGTTGTGACTGAAAATGGCCCATTGGTTCTCACCAGGAATGTCGTGAAAACTGTTGAAGAGATTGAAAGCTTGATGGCTGAAACTTAAGCAAAATAGTTGCTTCAATCGATTTTGTTCCATTATATAAATAGTGGAATACAGTAAAATAGAAAATATTTATTCAGATAAAAGAGTTTAGATAGGATTAGTCGAACTGTTGGCTAATCCTATCTAATAAAATAAAAATTACTTGTTGTTAGAAGTGTTTTTTAATTCTTCACTGTTTTTACAAGGGCGTGCAGTGAAATCCGGCAAACCTTTGTTTTGGAAAATTTCATATTCTGTAAATGGGTATAGGTGAACATTAAATTTAATATCTTCTGGACCTTTACTTATTTTTCCATGAGGACATAAAATATATATTTTTCCTGCATCTGCTTTAAAAGGCGGAATCGGAGTATAGACATTCCAAGCTTCAAACCCTCTATATGTATCTAAAAAATGACCTACAATTAATGAGTGTACCTTTATATTTAACTCCTCAGGATTCACACTTACTAACTGAGTACTTCCAAATAGAGATTTATTTTCTGACATCTTTTGATCATTAACTTCATATATTATGGAACTACCCGCCTTAAAATACTGACCAGCACCTAACCAATCGATATAAACCATAGCTAATTCACTTTTTGGTTTAATTTCCCCAGGATACATTTTTGTAGGTTTTAAATGAGAAGAACTACAACCTACAATTGAAGTTGATATGATTAAAAAAAATAAAAATCGCATGTTATTCCCCTTTGTGAAAGTAAATTATATTCTTTTTTGTTTGATTTTGAAAAATCTATCTAAAGTCATTAGAAAAATAGGAAACATACATAGATTAGCTATAACCATAGTAATAATCGCTAAATACCTAACATAAGTGAGTATTGAAGGGCTTCTTATTAAACTAATTCTATGTTATTAATTTTTATAATAAAATTTATTTTGATGTAAAAGGCAGAAAGTTTTGATCTATGAGAAAAATCACCAAATGTTATGGGTGGTTGAATATTTTTCCAAGAACTTTTAAAAACATAGACCAAACAAAGTACAAATTCCCTTCCTGATTTGAGTTAGAGTAAGATAGTCCCGAAACATCAAGTCATGAAAAACTGATAAGGAATAATATTATGCAGCAACAAGTCATCATTGTCGGTGGAGGTATGGTTGGACTCAGCCTTGCTTTAATGTTGGCAAAAGCTAATATCGCAGTAAAGCTATTAGAAGCTGTGAAATATCCGAATTACGATGACGAAAATGTTGCTCCTTATCATTCCAGTTTTGATGCGCGTAATACCGCATTGTCACGTCGTAGTGTACAGATTTACCAAAAATTAGCCTTGTGGGATGCTTTACAGCAACATGCGACTCCAATTCTGCAAGTGCATATAACTGAGCAGGGGAGTTTTGGTAAGGCACGCCTCGTCGCTGAACAAGAAAAAGTAGAAAGCTTTGGGCAAGTGATTGAGAACGCATGGTTAGGCCGTGTATTGCTAACCCAAGTGCGTCAACAGCCGTTGATTGAGTTGATTGATGGTGTACAAGTGACTTCACTCACGCAAAATGAGGATGAGGTACACATCGAAGCGATGCGTAATGGTGAATATATCCATTCCTTAAAATCCAAGTTGGTGATTGCTGCCGATGGTCGTGATTCTTTCTGCCGACAAGCGATTGGCGTAGGTGTGGATGAGCATGATTATGACCAAGTGGCGATTGTGACTACCGTACAAACTTCTAAACCGCACCAGCACGTTGGTTTTGAGCGTTTTAGCGCATTAGGGCCATTGGCACTCTTACCTTTACCGGGTGAATATCGTCGCTCAGTGGTATGGCCTGTGAAGAAGGGTACTGAAGCAGAATGGTTAGGTGAAGAAAATGATCAGCACTTCCTCGATGCTTTACAGGAAACTTATGGCGATCGTGCTGGGAAATTTGAAAAAACGGGTAAGCGTTTTAGCTATCCATTAGCACAAGTGTTAGCGCATAAGCAGGCCGTTGGGCGTGTGGTGCTCATGGGTAATGCGGCACATACGATTCACCCAGTCGCAGGACAAGGTTTTAACCTGTGCTTGCGTGATGCGGATGTACTGGTTCGTTTCCTGATGGAGCAATTGGCGAAGTCAGATGATATTGGCGCGCCTGAAAATTTACTGGCCTATGAGCAATCCCGTTTAAAGGATCAGCAACGTGTGATCAAGTTCTGTGATTCGGTGGTACGTGGTTTTAGTAATCAGAATCCAATTCTTAAATTACTACGCAATACGGGACTGATTGCATTTGATGTGATTCCGGGTGTTAAGCCTCTGGTTGCCAATTATGCGATGGGACTAAAAGCATGAGCGAAATGTTAGATGTTGTCATCGTCGGTGGTGGTCTGGTTGGTGGTTTAACCGCTTTATTGTTGGCCCAAGGTGGGGTACAAGCTACAGTGCTGGATGCTGCGCCTGTACTTGATCAAGACAAAACACTAGCAGTCATGAATCCTCGTGTATTGGCACTCAGTCAGGCGACGATTCATTTACTCAAGACGGTTGATGTCTGGAATGATTTAGCGCGTCAAATGCCTTATTCAGGCATGCAAGTCTGGAATAAAAATGGCTATGGCGAAATCAATTTTGGACATGCTTCTGAGCAGCCACCATATGCAGATCAAGCCTTAGGTTCGATGGTCGAGCCGAGTGTCTTGAATGTAGCGATTCAACAAAAAATGTTGCAGCAGCTCAACGATTATCGTACTCAAGTCAAGGTGATTCGCATTGAGCAGATTCCACAAGGCTGGTCGATTCAACTGGCGGATGGCACAACATTAAAAACGAAGTTGCTCATTGGTGCAGATGGTGCAAACTCTTTTGTCCGAGAGCAAGCCTATATCGATTTAGACGTCTTGGATTACAAACAGGCTGCCATCAGTTGTGCGATTAAAACCACACAACCTAATCAATATGTGGCTCGCCAGATTTTCTTGCCGACAGGCCCATTGGCTTATTTACCGATGGCAAGTCTGGATGCGCAGGAAAATGGTTACTGGCAGTCGATTGTCTGGACATTGCCCGATGATTATGCCGATGAATATTCAGCGCTTACTGATCAGGAATTTATGCAATTGCTGACTCAGGAAAGTTTACAGATGCTGGGTGAGGTGGTTGAAGTGCGTTCCAGAGCACAATTCCCACTGAAAGCACGCGCAGCGCAACGTTATATTAAATCGGGGCTGGCGTTGATTGGTGATGCAGCACATGTGATCCATCCTCTAGCAGGACAAGGCGTGAATATCGGTTGTCTGGATGCCGCCGTACTTTGTGATGTCTTACTGCATGATTTAAAGCGTGGTGTATGGGCCAATGAGCAAACCTTGCTGCGTTACGAGCACCAGCGTAAAGGCCAGAATGATGCGATGATGCATAGCATGTCTGCGATTGGCTGGCTGGAAAGTTCAGAGCTATTCCCGTTTGTGTGGGCGCGAAATTTTGGTCTTAAACAGGTGGAACAGTTCGACTTGTTCAAAGATCGTTTTATGCAGCAGGCGAATGGATTAGGTGCGTTGAAACACACACAATATGCGTGCTAAAAAATAGTAGATATTTTTTAAACAATCATTTATAAATCAGAGTGAATTTGGTCGTAAAAAATACGATTTAATCAAGATTGTACTTTGCGAATTGACAAGAGCTTGCTAAATTTCACCAAGTTCTGATGACCAAATAGCGATGATGAGAAATTTAGTCATTGTGGGGAGATTAATATGACGGAAATGAATGATTACGACGAAAACACAGAAGATTCTGCTGTAGACGACGAAGAGGCGAAAGCCGCAGAAACTGGTGCAGATAGCGAAGAGTCGAGCGCCAATGATGCCGATCTTGCCGAAGCAGAGACGTTAACAGTGACTGCAAAGCAGAAACAACGTCAGGCTTTAGAAGATGAAGTGGCTGCGTTTCTTGCACGTGGTGGACGCATTACCGAAGTTCCACCAGATGAACATCAAGATTAAGTCGAATAAAGACATCAAAAAAGCATCACGATTGTGGTGCTTTTTTGTGTTGATGTGATTCATGTTCACATTCGAGTGGCTGATGTAGCTCTTTTAAAATTCCACATTGTTCAATGGTACGGTGTTGAGAGCATTGTTGTTTTAAATGCGTTAGATCCTGCTTGAGGTGTTCTAGGTTTCGAATCTTCTGAGAAACCTCGGCAAGATATTGATCAATCAGATGATCGACTTCCATACAGGTTTGATTCGGGTTCTCTGACATATCCTTGAGCTTTTGAATATCCTGTAAGGTAATGCCCAGTTCACGACAATGCTTTAGAAACAGAAGTTCTGACAGCATCTGTTCAGAATAATGTCGATAATTGCCCGCCGTGCGTTTGGCTTTCTCAAGTAGCCCAATTTTTTCATAATAACGAATCGTATCCACAGATACGCCAGACTTTTTTGCCAATTGCCCAATGGTAAAATTTATCATGCTTGACTCTGGAGTTACTCTAGGGTTTTAAATCACTATAAAAGATTAAGTGAGAAAAGTCATGGCAGGATGTGGATGCAACACAACATGTTCACCAACACAGAAGATTAGTCCCAAGTTTCGTAGAGCTTTGTGGATCGCGCTCGTTCTAAATGCGCTGATGTTCTTTGTGGAAATTATTGGTGGTTCACATGCACGCTCTGTATCGTTATGGGCCGATGCGCTAGATTTTGCAGGTGATGCGGCTAACTATGCCATTTCATTGGCAGTGCTATCTATGACTTTGTATTGGCGCGCGACCGCAGCTTTAGTCAAAGGTATCACCATGGCGGCATTTGGTATTTTTGTGATCGTTAAAGTGTTTTGGTCATGGTGGCTGGGTGTTACACCTGAACCAATGCTCATGGGGGAGATTGGTGTACTTGCACTGGCGGTGAATGTGGTTTCTGCACTCCTGCTTTATGCATTCCGTGATGGTGATGCCAATATGCGTTCAGTGTGGTTGTGCAGCCGTAATGATGCAATTGCCAATATCGCGATTATTATTGCAGCTGTCGGCGTTTTTGGAACTGGAACCATGTTTCCCGATTTATTGGTCGCTTTTGTGATTGCTTATCTTGGTGTTTCTTCAGGTTTGAGCGTAATTAAGCAGGCGAGAGCGGAAAGAAAAATGGATCAAGCGAATATCATGACGAAGGCTTAAAATATATTGTTCTTATTGCATATTTAAATGATAAGGGGAGATTTTTATAATCTCCCCTTATGTTTTTATTCATTATTTTGGGTGAGTTCCAAAGCACGCTGATAAGCGACTTTCTTTTTAATACCAGTCAAATCAGCAGCCAGTTGCGACGCCGCTTTGACTGATAAATCCTGTAATAAGCGTTTTAACAACTCATCCAGTTTATCCTGTTCCATGTCTTTTTCTGCGGATGCCCCGCCGACCACCACCACGATTTCGCCTTTTTCTTGGTTATGATCATTTTCAATAAAAGTGACCAGTTCTTTTAAGGTCATTTTCTTGATGGTTTCAAATGTCTTGGTAATTTCACGTGCAAAACCAACAGGACGATCTTCACCAAAGACTTGAACCATATCTTGAATACACGCCAGAATACGGTGTGGTGCTTCATAGAAAATCAGGGTCTGGGTTTCATCTTTGAGCTTTTCAAGCTGGCCAATTCGTTGAGACGCCTTGGATGGCAAGAAGCCTTCAAAGCTAAAACGGTCACTTGGTAAACCCACCGCACTTAATGCAGCAATTGCAGCACAGGCACCAGGCACAGGAATCACGCGAATGCCGTGTTCTTGGGCAGCACGAACCAGTTTAAAACCGGGATCGCTAATCAGGGGCGTTCCAGCATCACTAATTAAGGCAACACTCTCACCATTTAGCATTTTTTGGAGAAGTTGATCAATTTTGTTACTTTCGTTGTGATCATGACACGCTGTTAGTGGAGTTGAGATATTATAGTGTTTGAATAATTGAGCAGATTGACGAGTGTCTTCTGCGGCAACCACCGAAACGGATTTTAATATATCAATTGCACGAAAGGTCATGTCATCTAAGTGCCCAATCGGGGTTGCTACAACAAATAATTGAGCACTCATAAAAGGTAACTCCCTAATGTATTACAAAAAATATTGGCTGCTACTCAGTTTGGCAGCAATTGTGAGTCCAGTTTATGCGGACGTACTGGTGATTCTACCTGAATCTGGTGCGATGGCGCGAGCTGGTCAGAGCATCAAACGCGGTTTCTTGAGTGCTTATACAGCATCTGGTAGCAAAGAAAAAATCATTTTTGTAGATTCCGCAAAAAATAACATCGATACGATCTTCAAAAAGCGGGTCAATAACAAAACTCGTTTGATTGTTGGCCCATTGGCTCGACCTGATATTGAAAATGTGATGCAGCGTAATCCAGCGATTCCGGTATTGGCATTGAATGATATGAATTCCCAAGCCACCAATGTCTGGCAGTTCAGTCTGGCCAAGCAGCATGATGCAGTGGCACTGAATCAATTATTGAAAAAAGACAAAATTAAAAAGCTGCTGGTGGTGCGTCAGGCAGGCACAGAGTCGGCAACAGAGCTATTTATGATGGCATTGATGTCTGAGTTTGGTTCAGATATTCATGTGGTCAATGAAGTCCCTAAAAAACTGTCACGTCGAGAAGGGTTGTTATTGCTCGGTGATCATCAATGGCTAGAACAATTAGGAACACTGCCAGAAAAGAATATTTATGCGACAGCACTGAGTATTGAGCAGGATAAACCGATTCCTACAGGATTAAGCTTCTGTGATACGCCTGCTTTATATAATAGGCATTGGGCTGATGTTGTCAAAGCTTATAAAGAGCAACCTGAAAATATGGCTTTCCAGCGTCTACTGGCTTTCGGTGGAGATGCCTGGACCATTAGTCAGCAATTTCTCAGCAGTCCTGACCGTAAGTTTAATTTTGAAGGTCGTACTGGGGCAATTGAGGTGAAGGATGGTAAAATTTACCGACAACCGTATTGTTATCAACAGCAGAAAAATGGCATTCAGGTGTTGAAATAAGTTGACCGATCTATGCAACAGTCATTTCAGGATTTAGGGCAATGGGCTGAACACACAGCGCTTGCCTTTTTACAATCACATGATTATGAATGCGTAACGCAAAATTATCATTCACGTTATGGTGAAATTGATCTTATTGTCCAGCGTCAGCAGGAGCTGGTCTTTGTTGAGGTCAAAGCCAGATCGGCTGGAAGTTATGCCGAAGCATGTGAGGTCATTTCCCCAACTCAACAGCGAAAAATTATTAAAACTGCACAGCTATTTTTACAGAAATATCCTAAATATTATGACTTTGATTGCCGTTTTGATGTGATTTGTTTTGATTTTCCACAGAAAATTGCAAAAACAGTACAACCAGATTTTTCAAAATTGCAGTATGATCAGCAATGGATTGAACATGCATTTACTTTAGATGGGTGAATGTACGGTCTAAAGCTAAATATTGAAATTGAACAAATTTGTTTGTAGTTAGGGAGTCTTGCCAAGTGTTAAAACGTTTAACGATTACGTTGCTTTGCGCTGCAAGTTTATCGGGATGTGCGAGTTTTATTTCTGGTGGTACGGGAACGTCGCCAGTTGGAACAAATAGTGGTGAGCGTAGTCTAGGGCAGATTTTTATTGATTCTTCAATCAAGCGTACTGCAAATATCAATTTGTATAAATTAGACCACCGTTTTAAACAGTCACGTATCAACATTGAAAGTTTTCACAGCAATGTTTTATTGACAGGACAAGTGCCTGATCCATATTTGAAACAGCTGGCTGAAGACAACTTACGCTCAATGACGGATGTTAAAGCAGTACACAACTATATTACGGTGGGCGACAAAGTTGGCTACAACACCATCATGCAAGATGCGACGGTGACTGCAAATACTCGCGGCTTGTTGATGAAAGCGCCAGTGGTATCGGACAGTAAAGTACTGGTACATACAGAAAATGGTGTGCTGTATGTGATGGGACGTTTAAATACAGCTGAATCACGAGATTTGGATGATGTCTTACAAAAAGTTGGAAATGTGACTAAAATTGTGACGCTCATTGACAATGTGGACCAGCCTTCAGGTACTGTAGCGAGTTCAACAGCAGCAGCCCCAATGGTGGGTACTGCGACGACACAGCCTTTAGTTGAGACACCTGTTGCAATTGACCCAGATCAGGCGGACCCTGCGACCATTACTCCAACTAATCCTTAATTTATGAAGCAACTCATCCAACAAGTACAAGAAAATGTCATCAAGGCGAAAACGTTATATCAGGAGTTTCGCCTTTATGATTTTGCCAGTTATTCAATTAACTATTTAACGCCTAAAGATACTTTTGAAAAAGAAGAGCATCTAGCCTATGGGCTCAAAGCAAGACAGCGTCTGGATCTATATCGGACTAAAAATCCGAAAAAGCAAAGACCGCTGATTGTATTTGTGCATGGCGGTTCTTGGCAGCATGGCAATAAGCGTGATTATTTATTTGTTGGAGAAAGCTTTGCCAGAGAAGGCTATGATGTTGCGGTGATTAACTATCATCTTGCACCAGCGCATATCTTTCCCACCTTTATTGATGATATTGCGCAAGCGATTCATTACCTGAGTCAGAATCAGGACAAACTCAATATTTCGACAGATAACATCATATTGATGGGCCACTCAGCGGGTGCTTTTAATGTGATGTCTGTAGTTTATTCAGCTTATTCACAAAGTTTTAAATATAAAGACAAGATCCGTGCAATTGTTGGCATGGCTGGCCCTTATCATTTTGATTATAAGGGTGACCCGCTGGCAGAGCATGCCTTTGATCAGAAAGTGTCGTATCAGCAAGTCATGCCTTATTACTTTATTGAGCCGAACCAGATTAAGCATTATTTATTGATGGCTGAACAGGATCAGCTGGTTGGTAAAGAAAATAGCTTTGATCTGGATAAAGCATTAAGAGAAAAGGGCAATCATAGTCATATCGCCGTGATTCCAAAGACAGGACATATTACGATTGTGGCGACACTGGCAAGTTTAATGAGCCATTATTTTAAAACCAAACGTACAATTCTGCATTTTCTGGATGAGGCATTAGAGCCTTAATAAACTCTTGCTCTGATTGATCCATTCGGATCGTGAAGGCAGATTGCTGAGAGATCAGTGATCTGCCTTTTTTAGTTTGATTGCATGGCATCAACAATGAGATGAATCCCTGTTTGCGGATCAATGCTCAAGGCTGTGCAATACCAGACATATTCCACCACATCTAGACGCCGTTCACCTTGCTCTACTTTTTGTACATACGAGTGTGGCTTAGCCATGCGCGATGCTAATTCGCGCATAGTTAATTGTTGCATTTTGCGCTGCTGCTTAAGCCAATGGCACAAAATGTTCATTTCATCGGTATGAATGCTACTTGTCATTGTACCTATTTATGGTAAATTGACTTAATTACCCAAAATAGGTACAAATCTGGTGTTGGGTAATGCATGAAAAAATCTGAATATGTGTGATAGATCAATAAAAAATTAAATACTTTGAGGGTGATTCAATGTTGTGCAGCAGGTACAAAAAATCGCAATTAAGGCGAGTTTTCTTATCGCTAAATAGGAATGTGAAAGCAGGTGCAATTGAATGGAGGATATGAATTGCAACAGCGATATAAAACATTGGGCACAAGCGTTGATGAGAGAGGATTCGATCCCGAATGTCTTGTCTTTACCGCCACAACCACTTGATCCGGAAATATTTCCTCCAGAAGTGGTGCCTGCAACCTTGGCAAATCTATTTCATTTTCTGATCCGTAATGAAGATGGACAATGTGAGACGACACTTGCCCCAGTCATTCAATCTTTATTTAACCATTATCCCGATGCCCAGCAAAAGCTGGTTCAACGTATACTTCAGTCCAGATCTGGAATGATGTTAAAACCTATTGCTTCACAACTGGTCAGTATTTCACAGCTACTGGATCAGCAGACGCATGAGTGGTTAATTCAACAAACGCTGAGCCTGATGTTCTATCGACAATGGTCAGATGAGCAGGTATATGAGGTGCTGAATCACTTATCTCAAGCATTGAATATTGATTCAGCACAGATGCAGGCGATTATTGCAGGGCTCAAGGGCATTCGTGGATCAGACAATACTGATAAACATCAATCCAATGAAAGGATTTAGGCCACCTTTTTGTTTTCGATCATTTGCATAATCATGTTATGCGCAATACTGCCTTTAAAAGGAATTTCTGGCAGCTGATCGAATTTAAAAAATTGAGCGTCACTGATTTCTTCAAGCTGAAGCTGGATCTCACCAGAGTCATATTCAGCATGAAAGGCAATCATCAGGTTACTTGGAAATGGCCAAGGCTGGCTCGACATATAGCGGATATTTTTCAGTTTCAGTCCGACTTCTTCAAATGCTTCACGTTGTACGGCTTCTTCCAAGGTTTCGCCGACTTCAACAAAACCTGCGATCAGTCCATACATATTGGTTTTATTGTGCGCTGACTTGGCCAGCAGGACTTCATCATTGCCTTTGGTGATAATGGTAATGATGCACGGTTGAACACGCGGATATTGATGATAAGCACAAGCAGGGCAAATCATTGCATATTCTTTAGGATGTACTTCTGTTGCATGACCGCAGTGACTACAGAATTTGTGATTGCGTCGCCATTCCAGCAATTGAACTGCACGGCTGGCTTGCAAGAAATCACTACTTGACCAGCTTTGAATTAGCTCCCGAATCGGAATGAGTTGGTAGCCTTCTGGAATGGCTTCATCTTCAAGAAGATCACGTGCGATGACGTGATCATTCTGATGGATGGGGAGGTCACTTGCTAACTTTTCAACCTTTGGCAGTTGAAAGTTTTCGTCTACTAAAAGTTTTTGGTGTTGAAAAATATAAGCAAGTGATAGTTGAGTCATTATGCGGCTTTAGATTGTAATTGCTGACTGTTTGATAATGCCACATCAAACATAGATTGCAAGACTGGTTGCTTGTTCTTCAAGTTATCAACCAGTAAATCCAAGCCAGCCACAACATTTAAAACACAATTGATTTCTTCCGCAGAGAAGGCCTGATTTTGTGCCAGACGATGCTGAGCGAATTGTGCTGCACCGACCAACGCATTTTGTTGTGCTGAGCTACCGAGGAACAAGGCCGCGCCAGCAAGCTCTTTCAAATAGCCTGGCAAAGCCTCTAGACTATGTGCGCTAGGATCTTGCACGTAGAGACTTAAAGTCTGGGTTAAGGTTTCCACCAGCGTTTTTGTTTCAGTCAATAAAGCCTGATGCGCTTCATCTAAACGATCCAGCGAGATCTGCATATTATTGACGCGTAACTGTAAACGGCTCGAAGTGTAATTACGTTCTAGAATGCCAATAGAGTTCATTGACGCCAAAATACTGTTCATGAGCTGCTGCACCGAAGTTGCATCAGTTAAGGTATTTGGCAAACTCAGTTTTTCAGCTTGCTGAGTTAACTCTCGTGCAGCTTCATTGAGATTCAATACCTTGAAAACATTGCAAAGTTGAGTCAGTTTTTGCTGAATTTCCTGTGTCTTTTCAGGTGACATATTTTGATGGTTATATTCAATTTCATTACGAATTTGAACCATCTCATTGGTCATTAACTGGCTAATGGTGTGCACTGTTTCATAGTCAGGGCCATATAAATGACGGCTCAGAACTTGAAGCTGGGTGTCGCTGAGTAATTCATCACCAATATTCAGCTGTTCACGAATATGTTCAGAAACTTCATCTTCCTGACTGATACAGATGCATAAAATGTCTGCCAGATCAGCAATGCTATTCTTGAAAATAGTGGGTTGTGCCAGAAATTTACCGATATTGGTTTCAATTTGAATCAAAGTACGTAAACGTGCTTCAGTAATCGAGAGTTCATCAATGTGACCTAAGCCAACGTTGACCAGTTGCCAGTACTGCTGACTTGGTTGGCCTGCCGCTAAACCAGCAAGATAAACACCCACTAACTTAATGCCTTGCAGGTCAAGCGCTGTTTCTGATTGTTTAATCAGCTTGTTTAGGCAAAGCTTATATAACTGATGAATATATTGCGATTGTTCCAGATTAGGTGCCTGAGGCAAATTAAAACTTGGCGTAATAAACTCAAGTAAGGGTTGAACCGTCTGGCCTTCTTTGGTTAGTGGACGGCCTAATGCTTTTTCTAAACGGTTCAGTGTATCTAGCAAGAATTGCGGCACTTTTACTTCGCGTAAGCAGATAAACTCAATATAACGCTTCAGCATGGTCGTGCCTTCGCTTAGAGCAACCACATCACTGGTCTGAACCTGTTGAGGTTGAGCCATGATTTTACGCATCAACTCAGCAGAGTATTGAGTAATTTGTGATAAGTGAGGCATATCAATCAGAGCAAGTACTTGCGTACATTGTTCAAACTGGTTGAGTGCATCATCAATCCCGAATGGTAAGGCTTGTTCTTCGGCAAGGGTATTGACTGCTGTTTCTACCAATTTAATCGAGTTATCGATCTCATTTTTTATTATTAATAATGCCGTTGGGTCGAAGTGAATCGAGGTTTGGTAAGACATATGACCTACACCTTTCCTGAGTTGTTATATCCATGGGCCTTCTGTTGAGAAGGCCTAAATCTTTAATAGTTAATATAACGTAAGTTTTAAAACTTGAAATACAAAAAATTACATTGAGCAGTAAATTTATTTTGCGAAAAGGCAAGGCTCTCCATGTTTTTGCTCGTATTGTTTGACCCAAGTCTCATGTTCATTTAATTCATGTTCCGAAGGTTCGATGATGGGTAAATCAACCTGCACACGTTGACGTGTTGTTTTATTCTGATTTTTTTCGGTCTGAGAGAGGGCATCCATATCAAAAGAGACTTGCCCACCCGTCATGGCAAGATAAACATCAGCCAGAATCTCAGCATCGAGTAATGCACCGTGGAAGGTACGATCTCGTGCCGGAATTTCGTAACGGCGAACCAGTGCATCCAATGAGTTTTTCTGTCCCGGGTGCTTGTTCTTGGCAAGTGCCAGCGTATCGGTCACTTCACATACGTCTGAGAGTGGCGGTAGGCCAACCCGTTTGAACTCGGTATCAAGGAAGTTCATATCGAAGGTTGCGTTATGCGCGATAATTTCAGCGCCTTTTAAATAGGCAAATAAAGTATCGGCAATCTCGGCGTATTTCGGTTTGTCCTTTAAAAAGTCATCGCTAATACCGTGGACATTTTCAGAGTCGCCAACCGGTTTTTCTGGATTGATATAAATATGAATCGAGCTGCCCGTAAGTTTACGGTTGATCATCTCAATCGCGCCGACCTCAATAATACGATCGCCATCCTGAAAGTAAAAACCTGTGGTCTCTGTATCCAGAATGAGCTGACGTGGGCCTTGCAGTTTTAATTTTGCTTCAGTCACAACAATGTGCGGATGTTGACTAGAAACAACGGGTGCTGGAGACATTTCTTCTGTAGTCTCGATTTCATTAGCAACATCATTTTCAGTTTCTTCGATCATCTCAACATCATCCACATCTGCATCCATATCTAAGCCAAAAGGATCATTTAAGAGCCAATCAGCTTCAGGCTTTTTTGTATCAGCGTTAGCCTGTGTTGTATTTTTTAATTGTTGAGCCGTTTGTTCTGCACCTAAATTTGCCAGTTGGTCGGCCATTTCATTGCCTTCATGACCAGCATGACCTTTGATCCAGTTCCACTCAATGTTTCGGTTGGCACAGACGGCATCCAGTTTTTGCCATAAATCTGGATTTTTAACATCTTTCCAGTTTTTCTTTTTCCAGCCATGAATCCATTCGGTGATGCCTTGTTTTACATAGTTGGAATCTGTCCAGATAATGAGATGGGCATCTACAGGGCAAAAGGATACCCCTTCGATTGCTGCTTGCAGTTCCATACGGTTATTGGTTGTTTGAGGTTCGCCGCCACAAAGTTTGTGTTCACCTTGTTCGGTAATGACATACGCACCCCAACCACCGAGACCTGGGTTTCCTTTGCATGCGCCATCAACGTAAAGCGTGATTGTTTGTGACATATCTGAACCTGAACAATAAAATAAACAGCGTGAAAAATTTGAGTATTTAGAATCCGAAAAAGAAGGCTAATCTTCAATTGCGAATTAAGCAAATCAACCAGAACCCAGATTTTTACTTGAGTCCAGATCATTTGAGAATTTTAGCATCCCCATGCGCCAAGGTGTATTGTAAAGCCAAATTCTGTTTTTGAACGTTACAAAACTCATCTTTTTTAATTTCTTGTAACATTTCCATGCAAATCACGTTAAATTATTACCTTGTCTAAGTGACATGCTTTAATACAATGGCAAATCTAAAGTAAAACTAGCGTGAGTTGACTGGAAGTTTTTATGTATAAATCGGGCAAATTGGTGTGGCAAACATCTGCAACATCATTATTCAAAATCACTGTACTCACTTCTGCTCTAGCCGCGTTGGGAATTACCACGGGTTGTTCTTCAACACCTCAATCAGGAAAAACATCATCTTCTAAACAGGCGGGTTCGGGTTATCTGGACGCAAGCAGTTTGGACTCACTGGAAGACTTACTTTCTGCTACCGATATGCGTGCTGTGGAAGGGGACCGTTTACTGGTGCTCAAACACGGTGATGTGTGGAAACGTATGACAGTCGGTTTCAAGATGGACTTGAATCATTGGGATTCCCGTATTGAAGCGCAACGTAGCTGGTTTATTTCACGTCAACCTTATTTAGACCGTTTGAGCGCCCGTGCCAGTCGTTATTTATATCACACAGTAAAAGAAGCAGAACGTCGCGGTATGCCGACTGAGCTGGCTTTACTTCCGATTATTGAAAGTTCTTATGATCCTGCAGCGACCAGTAGTGCAGCAGCAGCAGGTTTATGGCAGTTTATTCCAAGTACGGGACGTATTTATGGTTTGCAACAAACCAGCCTGTATGATGGTCGCCGTGATGTTGTAGAGTCAACGCGAGCCGCTTATGAGTTTTTTGGAAGCTTGTATAACCAGTTTGGTTCATGGGAACTTGCGCTTGCTGCCTATAATGCAGGCCCAGGTCGTATTCAGCAGGCGATTAACCGTAACCGTGCTGCGGGTCTACCAACTGATTACTGGTCATTAAAACTTCCACAAGAAACCATGAACTATGTGCCGCGTTTCTTGGCGGTTGCTCAAATTATTAAAAATCCAGGTGCTTATGGCGTGAGTTTACCGCCGATTGCCAACCGTCCTCACTTCCGTGAAGTAAGTTTATCTACACCACTTGAGTTAAATCAGATCGCTTCGATTACTGGTTTGAGCCGTGCTGAGCTGTATGCATTGAACCCAGGCTATCGTGGTGAAATGGTTGATCCACTCAGCCCGATGCGAATTTTAATTCCAGCGGATTTAAGCCCATCAATTGATGCCAAATTACGTTCTGGCAAATCAAGTTCAGGTGGTTTCTGGGCAAGCAACAAAACGCCACCACCAATGGCAAACAATTCGTCGAGTACATCAACCACCATTCGTACCACAACAAATACAGTGCAAACGGTGAGTCCATCGACCAAGACACCGCCGAATTTAACAGCAAGTAATACAACGCGTACCACGACACCAACGATTCCAAAGACTAAAGTGAATACGCCTAGAGGATCTGATGCGCTGGCTTCATTTGCAGCAGCGGCAGACGTTCCAAGTGCACCACGTATTCCAGTGGCAATTACACCTGCTACCAATATTAAACCTGTGAAAACAGAGCCACCAATTTCTGCGCAAGAGCGTGAGAAAATCACGGCTGCAATCAAGGAAGAAGGCAAAAAGGAAACTGTTGCTCAAGCTTTAGAGCCACAAGCAACTCAAGCTGAGCGTGATCAGGTCGTTGCAGAAATTAAGGCAATTGCACCGAAAGGGACCGAGATTGTCGATCCATTTGATGGCAAGATTAAACTGACTGCGATTCAAACCAGCCAGTCCGTGGCCGATGAGAAAGGTCAGGAAGTCAGCAAGGGCTTTGCTTATCCAAAAAATCTGGTTGAAGATAGTGCCACAGCAAATAGTGAAGACGCTAAACGTAACCAAGGCAAGCCTTATATCAAGACGGATACCGATGTTGTCGTGACCGCGCCGAAGGGTAAACGCAGTACCTATGTGGTACAACCTGGAGATACCTTAGCGGTTATTGCTCAGAAAAATGGCGTGAACTGGCGCGATATCGCCCAGTGGAACCAGATTGATCCAAACGGAACTTTATTTGTTGGCGCAAGTTTGTATTTATACAATGCCAAACCACAAGCAGAAGCTCCAAAAGCAGCTGAGAAACCTGAGAGCTATGTAGTGCAATCAGGTGATAGCTTAACGAATTTGGCTTCACGTTTTGATTTAAGCCTGAAGCAGCTCGCTGATTATAATAATCTGTCTGTGACCGATGGTTTATTTGTTGGGCAACGACTTACGCTGATTGAGCCTAAAAATAATTCACGTACCGCACAGCAAAGTACCCGTAATAATGAGACAAAAGTGGCCGCAACATCTAAGGTTGCAACAAAATCTTATACGGTTAAACGTGGCGAATACTTGAAACTGATTGCTGATCGCTATGCATTGTCAAATCAGGAATTGGCTTCTTTAACTTCGGGCTTAACTGCGGGCAGTAGTCTATTTGTGGGACAAAAAATCAATGTTCCATTACATGAAGTTTCTCAAACAGAAGAAGCTGCTGAGCCTGCTAAAAATACCGTTAAATACGAAAATGTAACTGCATCGACCAGTTATAAAACTGAAAATTATACTGTGCAACGTGGTGATACTTTATCGAGTATTGCAACTAAGTCAAAGATTAGCTTGAGCGAGTTGGCTGAACTCAATAATTTGAAGTCAAATAGCGGTGTTCGTTTAGGTCAAAGCTTAAAAATTCCAGCAGGTTCAACAGTCCCTGATCAGTATGTGGTTCAATCGGGTGATAGCCTGAATGCGATTGCTGCCAAGTACAATCTGCAATTGAGCTATGTTGCTGACTTGAATGGTCTGGAACGAACTGCGGGTGTACGTGTAGGTCAGCGTTTGAAATTAACAGGCGATGTTCCTGCAAAAACGGCGACCAGTAGCAATACAAAATCGAGAGAAGACAGCACACCAGAAGTCTATACTGTGAAGTCGGGTGATACTTTAGGCAACATTGCAAACCGCTATAATTTACAGCTGGATTATGTGGCAGGCTTAAATGGCTTAACCCGTACCAGTAACGTGCGTATCGGTCAGCGTTTGAAATTGACAGGCGATGCACCTAAAGCTGAAACAGCAAGTGCCGATACAGCGCCTAAGGCCGCAGCATCAAGCCGTAATACCGAACGCTATAGTGTAAAAGCAGGCGAGTCTCTGAATAGTATTGCCAATCGTTTTGGTATGTCGGGTCGTGAGTTGGCAGATTTAAATAATCTGAAAGCCAATGCCAGTTTGCAACGTGGACAAAATATCTTAGTTCCGAAAACCATTGCTGAGTATAAAGTTAAACGTGGCGATACGCTGATTGGTTTAGCAAGTCGTTATGGCATGGAAACCAACGCATTGGCAGAAATGAATGACTTAACCCCAAGCACACAATTACGCATTGGTGATGTGATTAAAGTTCCTAGCCTGTAATTCAGCATGAACTCATTGCTTTGCACAAAAAGGCTTAGTCTATTGTATGGACTAAGCCTTTTTGCTCCGCTTTCATTTGCAGCCATGCAAACCACACCCTATTTAGCCATGCATGTGCAGCCTAAATATGCCCAGCTTAAAGCAATGCCTTATGCCAATCCTAATGCGCTCAAAGGCGGGATGCTGAGCCAATCTAGTCTGGGAACCTTCGATAATTTAAATAGCATGAATGGCAAGGGCAGTTCGACTGAGGGGGTGAACTATCTGTTTGATAGTCTGATGGATCGTTCGCTGGATGAACCGCGGGTGATGTACCCTTTATTGGCTGAGAAGGTCAGTTATGATCCCAACCATTTGCAAACAGTGACCTTTCATTTAAATCCCAAAGCCCGTTTTAATAATGGTCAGCCGTTAACAGCAGAAGACGTCAAATTTACCTTTGATACCTATCAAACCAAAGCCAATCTCGGCTTTCAGATGTATTTGTCTGATCTGGCAAGAACGGAAGTGCTGTCTAGACATCAGGTTAAATTCATTTTTAAATCCAAGAATAATGTCGAGATGCCCCTGATCGTGGCGAGCCTACCGATCTATTCAAAACTGGACTGGAAAAATAAAGATTTTAGCCGTGTCACGTTGCAACCGATTGTGGGTTCTGGGCCTTATAGGGTAGAGCGTATTGATGCCGGACGCAGTATCACTTATAAACGCAGTTCGAACTATTGGGCCAAAGATTTACCTGTTAATAAGGGCCGTTATAATTTTGATCGGCTGAAATATGTATATTACCGAAATTTAGACGTTAGTTTTGAAGGCTTTAAATCACGGCAATTTAATTTATACGAAGAAAAAAATATCCGGAATTGGGTCACCTCCTATAATTTTCCAGCTGCAAAATCAGGCTTGGTCAAAAAATACAAAGCACGGTTAGCCACACCGCTTGATATTCAAAGTCTGGTATTTAATATCCGTCGTGCTCCATTAAATGACATTCGCCTACGTCAGGCATTGACCTACGCCTATGATTTTGAATGGCAGAATAAAGCTTTATTTTTTAATCAAAATCAGCGCTTACAAAGTTATTTTGATAATACCGATCTGGCTGCTAAAGGTCGCCCGAGTGCTGCTGAGTTAAACATACTCAAACCTTATTTGGCACAATTGAATCCGCTGATGCGACAAGGCGTATTGAATGATTGGCGCTATCCTGTTTCAGACGGCAGTGGTTTTAATCGAAACAATCTATTGATTGCGCAAAAGATCTTAAAAGATGCGGGTTATGTGATTCGTGATGGCAAATTATATGATCGCACAGGTAAAGCCATTCAAATTGAATTATTGATGCAGCAGGAAAATCCACAACGTGAGCTGATGCCTTTTGTGCGGAACCTGAAAAGATTGGGCATTCAGGTTAATCTTAGACAGGTTGATGTTCCTCAGTACATGGAACGGATTCGCCGTCAGGATTTTGATATGATGGTATTGAAATTGCCACAGACCTTAACACCTGGTAAAGAACAGGCTCAGTTTTGGGGAAGTGCAGCAGCAGATGAATCGGGTAACTATAATTATTCTGGTATTAAAAATCCTGTAATTGATCAAATGATCGAAAACATTGTTATGGCTAAAACACGTGAAGAAGTTGTGCTCTATACCCGTGTGCTTGATCGTCTGTTACGTGCGGGTTATTACCAGATTCTGAGCTATGGAAAACCTGAACGCTGGTTTGCCTATTGGGATATTTATCAGCAGCCAGCAGTGAAGCCAAAGCTTTCTGTAGGATGGGAATATTGGTGGTTGGATGCAGATAAGGCGAAGAAACAGGAGCAGGCTATACAAAAGCATTAATTAGAATGGTTTTGACTAGCGTTTGGTGAAGTTGTTAGATTAATATTACGGAGTCATCGAGTTCCCATCTTAATTTCAGGATAAGTTTTCAGCTGGAGTGACTTTGGTTTCGCCTAATAAGAAGCTATGCTTTGGAAGAAAGGCTTCTTGCGCTGCTATAATCGCAGCTCACCTCAAAACCTGTTTACTTATTGGACCTTTTTTATTATTTCGCAAAAACATGATCTTGTTTAAAACACGCAGGTTGTGGATGACGTCTCCGCGTATTTTCTCTCAAGTTAGATTTCATAAAAACTTAGTAAATAAATTAATAAGGGTTCGATTTCAATGGTTCACTATATTCTAAAAAGAATGTTGTTGATGATCCCGACATTATTTTTCATTTTATTGATTAATTTTTTGATTGTGCAAATTGCTCCTGGCGGGCCAGTTGAACAGGCCATTCAGCAAATTCAAAATGCACAAGGTTTAGGCGAAGGAGCAAGCGGGCAGTCTAATCTGGCGAATCTGGCACAATATCAGGGTGCACGTGGTTTAAGCCCCGAAATGATTGAAAAAATCAAAGCTCAGTATGGTTTTGATCGGCCTGCAACAGAACGTTTCTGGCTGATGCTGAAAGGGTATATGCATCTGGATTTTGGTACCAGTTTTTTTAAAGATAAACCCGTCACGCAACTCTTATATGAAAAGCTACCTGTGACCTTGTCTTTGGGATTGTGGAGTACTTTTCTGATCTATTTGATTGCCATTCCACTCGGCATTAAAAAAGCAAAAAATAATGGCTTGCTGTTTGATCAATCCACATCGTTATTATTGGCGGTCAGTTATGCCATTCCATCGTTTGTTTTTGCCATTTTATTGATCGTCTTTTTTGCGGGCGGCAGTTATTTGCAATGGTTTCCATTGCAAGGGCTGGTGTCTGAAAATTTCTTCCAGTTAAGCTTCTTGGCAAAAATCAAAGATTATCTGTGGCACATGTGTTTGCCAATTTTGAGTATGCTGCTCGGTAGCTTTGCCGCACGTACTTAC
Organism: Acinetobacter sp. NRRL B-65365; assembly: GCF_001605865.1. Classification (NCBI taxonomy): domain Bacteria; kingdom Pseudomonadati; phylum Pseudomonadota; class Gammaproteobacteria; order Moraxellales; family Moraxellaceae; genus Acinetobacter; species Acinetobacter sp. NRRL B-65365. The sequence goes on from NZ_LRPD01000022.1 coordinate 29,545, forward strand.
CTGACAAAATATGCATTTGTAGAAGAGCTGAACAAGCCTTATGTATTAACAGCCCGAGCGAAAGGATTAAGTGAAAATCAGGTGCTGTATGGGCATGTCTTTCGTAACGCGATTTTGATTGTGGTTGCTGCTTTGCCAGAAACGTTGGTGGGTATTTTCTTTGTCGGTAATTTATTTATCGAGATCATTTTTAATCTGGATGGGATTGGATTATTAGGCTTTGAAGCGATTACCCAGCGTGATTATCCTGTTATTTTTGGCACCTTGTTTTTATTTACCTTGTTCGGAATGATTTTACGTTTACTGGGTGATTTGCTTTATCACCTCATTGATCCGCGGATTGATTTTGAATCAAGAGGTGGACAATGATGTCACCCTTAATGCAAGCGCGATTTGATCGTTTTCGGCAAAATAAGCTGGGATTTCGCTGTTTAATTCTGTTCTTGATTATTTTTGTGCTGTCTTTGCTGGCGGAACTGATTGCCAATGATAAGCCTTTGCTGGTGCGTTATGAGCAGTCTTTTTATTTTCCGATTCTGAAAGATTATCCAGAAACCACATTTGGTGGTGAATTTGAAACGGCAACGGATTATCAAGATCCAGTGGTAAAGCAGTTGATACAGACGCATGGCTGGATGATTTCTCCTCCAGTAGCTTTTTCTTATCAATCGCCGAATCTGTCTTTGGCTGTACCTGTTCCTTCTGCACCGAGCGCACAGAACTGGCTCGGCACGGATGATCAGGGGCGTGACGTATTTGCCCGAATCCTGTACGGTCTGCGGATTTCGCTCTTATTTGGTTTTGCACTCACATTGTGTTCTGCTGTGGTCGGGATTATGGTCGGGGCGATACAGGGTTATTATGGTGGCTGGATTGACTTGATTGGGCAGCGCATTTTGGAAGTGTGGGGTGGCTTACCGATGCTTTTCATTGTGATGATTCTGGTCAGTATGTTTAGCCCGAGTGTGTATTGGCTATTTGTGATCATGTTGCTTTTTGGCTGGACAGAGCTGGTCGGCCTAGTACGTGCTGAATTTCTCCGTGCCCGTAATTTTGATTATGTTCGTGCGGCGCAAGCATTGGGTGTTAGTCAGCATAAGATTATCTTTAAGCATATTTTACCCAATGCGATGAGCTCTAGCCTGTCACAGATTCCTTTTATGCTGACGGCAAATATTATTGCCTTAACTGCACTAGATTTTCTGGGTTATGGCTTGCCACCTGATGCTGCTTCGCTCGGAGAACTATTATTACAAGGAAAAAATAATCTGGATGCGCCGTGGCTGGTGTTGTCGGGCTTTTTTAGTTTGGCGATCGTTTTGTCTTTACTGATTTATATTGGGGAGGCGGCACGTGATGCATTTGATCCAAGACGATAAGTTGTCGCTAAATCAACCTTTACTCAAAGTACAGCAGCTCAGTATTTGTAATGGCGCTGAGACGCTGCTTGAGGAGGTTAGTTTTGAGATTTATCCTGCACAAACCGTTGCCATCGTGGGAGAAAGTGGTTCAGGTAAATCCATTACTGCGCTGGCCTTATTGGGTTTATTAGCTTCGACATTAAAGGTGACAGGTGCAGTTCAATTTCAAGATCAGGATGTACTGAAACTGAGTCAACCACAGTTGCAGCAAATACGTGGCAAGAAAATTGCCATGATTTTTCAGGAGCCTATGACAGCACTGAATCCTTTGCATACTGTAGAAAGAATGCTTGGAGAAAGCCTGATTTTACAAGGTTCTGCAAAAGCTGTGGTACGACAAAACACGTTGCGCTTGTTAGAAGATGTGGGCTTGCCTGAGGCAGAAACTCTTTTAAAGCGCTATCCATATGAATTGTCAGGCGGTCAACGTCAACGCGTTATGATTGCCATGACCTTGGCTTTAGAGCCAGATATTTTAATTGCTGATGAGCCAACGACCGCTTTAGATGTGGTGTTACAGGCACAGGTCTTGATGCTACTGAAAAAACTACAGCAACAACGACAGATGGCGCTGATTTTAATTAGCCATGATCTCAATCTTGTTCAGCAATATGCAGATCATGTGGTGGTACTGAATCAGGGAAGGATAGAAGAGCAGGCAAGCAGCACTGAACTTTTTAAATGTCCTCAGAGCGTTTATACGCAAAATTTATTGAATCACGATTTTGGGCAAGCTTTGCTGCTACAACCCTCAGAACCATTACTTGAACTTAAAAATGTTACGGTAAAGTATTCCGTCAAAAGAGGTTTATTTCCTCGGATTCAAACCTATAAAGTTGCTGCTGAATCAATTAGTTTTACTTTAATGCAAGGTGAGGCTTTGGGGATCGTTGGAGAAAGTGGTTCAGGCAAGTCCTCAATCGCCTTGGCAATTGCCCGTTTGATTGCGAGTGAAGGGGAAATTAGCTTTCAGGCACGAGATCTAAATCAGCTTAGCCAGAAACAGCTTCGACCGATTCGTAGTGAGCTTCAAATTGTATTTCAGGATCCTTTTAGCAGTTTAAATCCACGAATGACCGTTGAGCAGAGTATTGCCGAAGGACTTAAACTCCAAGAGATTTCCCAGCCACAATGCACTGCAAAAATTGATGAAGCCTTGCTTAAGGTTGAGTTATCTCCTGAGGATAAAGACAAATATCCGCATCAGCTTTCAGGCGGTCAACGGCAACGGGTTGCACTCGCACGAGCTTTGGTGGTGCAGCCGAAACTGATTATTCTGGATGAACCCACCTCTGCGCTGGATCGATCCACTCAGCTTGCAATCATTCAATTGTTACGACGTTTGCAACAGCAAGAACAAATCAGTTATCTGTTTATTAGTCATGACTTGCAAGTCATTAAAGCCTTATGTCAAAAAGTGCTGGTGATGCATGAAGGGAAAGCCTTGGAGTATCAGGCAACCGAGACTTTATTTGCCCAGCCCCAGACGGAATATACCCGTCAGCTGATTGCTGCCAGTGAATATCCTCATTGTAAATAAACTGACATGTGATATTGTCAATTTGTCGGAACAGCTATTGACACCACTAATAATCGGATTAAATTAGAGCAAACACTCTAATTTCAGCAGAGGATGACCATGAGTCAGATTGCAGACAGTATTCAGATACGTAACACCACATTTAAAAATCGCATCATTAAAGGGGCAATGAGTGAAGCACTTGCCAATGATGCAGGGCAACCGAATGATTTGCTGATTGGTTTATATGAAGCTTGGGCGAAAGGTGGTTTAGGGTGCGCCGTTACAGGTAATGTAATGGTGAATATTGGCGCCAAAAATGAACCGGGTGTGGTGGCAATTGAAACTGAGCGTGATCTGGAAAAGTTAAAGCAATGGGCTGCTGTTGGTAAAAAACACGGTATGGTGCAATTGATCCAGTTGTCACATCCCGGTCGCCAATGTCCCAAAGGTTTAAATAAAGAAACGGTTGCGCCTTCGGCTGTACCTTTTAGTCCTGTACTGGCAACCATGTTTGGAACGCCACGTGAGCTGACGCATGATGAAATTCTGGATATTATCCAGCGTTTTGCGACCGCTGCTGCTGTTTGTGAAAAGGCAGGTTTTGAAGGGGTACAATTTCATGGTGCACATGGTTATTTAATCAGCCAGTTTTTATCACCATTAACCAATAAACGTACTGATCAGTGGGGCGGTTCAATCGAGAACCGTATGCGTTTCTTGCTGGAAATTTATAAAGCAGTACGTGCAGCGACCTCTGAAAATTTCATCATTTCGGTTAAATTAAACTCGGCTGATTTCCAGCGTGGTGGCATTACTGAAGAAGATGTCATTACTGTATTTAAAGCGATTGATGCAGCAGGCATCGATATTATTGAAATTTCAGGCGGTACCTATGAAGCACCTGCGATGGCGGGTGCAAAAGCAGAAAAGCGTAAAGCCAGTACCATTGCCCGTGAAGCTTATTTCTTGGAATTTGCCGAAAAGATTCGTCAGCATGTGTCATGTAAATTGATGGTGACAGGTGGTTTCCGTACAGTCGAAGGAATGAATGCAGCTTTGGCCAGCGGTGCCTGTGATTTCATTGGAATTGCGCGTCCTTTAGCGGTAGAACCAGATTTGCCAGAGCGTTTAATTGCAGGTCATGATGTCCGTTATGCGGTAAATCAGATTAAAACAGGGATTCCATTTGTCGATAAAATGGCAATCATGGAAATCATTTGGTATGCAGCGCAATTTAAGGCGATTGGGCAAGGTAAAAAACCGAATCCAAAACTATCGCCGCTATTGGTCTTCTTGAATTATGCAAAAGGAAATATCAAGGCTGTGGTGAAAGGCCGAGTCAATTCGCGTAAGTCAGCGTAATATTTTCTAGGACTCTTCGGAGTCCTTTTTATTCAGGCAATAAAAAAGCCACTGTCTAAATAATGCAGTGGCTTTTTTGAATTTGGCGTCCCTACGGGGATTCGAACCCCGGTTACCGCCGTGAAAGGGCGATGTCCTAGGCCTCTAGACGATAGGGACTTCTTGAGGTGGGTGTATATTAGGGGTCTGTCACCAAAGTGTCAAGAAGGTGAGGAGACAGTTTGTTCAAAATATAGCAAAACAGTTCAGCAGTCTTCTGTGTATCGTACAACGCAGAGTGTGCTTCTTTGCCATCAAACTCGATTCCAGCCTGAATACAGGCACGCGCCAACACCGTTTGCCCGAACATCACCGCACTCAACGTCACCGTATCAAAGACTGAAAAGCTATGGAACGGGTTCTGATTCTTTGTTCCAGAGCGTGCAATTGCAGCTTGCAGGAAACCTAAATCAAAGTGCGCATTGTGTCCCACCAAGACCGCATGGGTACATTGTTGAGCTTTGCGGACTTCATTTAAAGATTTGAAAATACGGCGTAAAGCAGTACGTTCATCTTCAGCCATGGCAATACGCATCGGGTTAGAAGGATCAATACCAATAAAATCGAGCGAACGTCGATCCAGATTGGCACCTTCGAATGGGTTGATATGCGCTTGGAATGATGGGCCTGGTACAAATTGACCGTTTTCATCATAAACAATTGGAATACACGCGATTTCAAGCAATGCATCGGTTTGTGAGTTAAAACCTGCTGTTTCGACATCGACGACAACAGGCAAAAATCCACGAAAACGCTGACCAATCACAGGAGCTTTGTTTTCTTCTTGTGTCACACTTTTCTCCATTGCAGTGTTTTGCCTGCATGAAGTGGAATAATTTTTTGATCTTCAAGATAATCAAAAGACTCGGCAACCGTATTTTCTTCTTTCACTAAAGTGATTGTTGAAGTATTACGTGGTAAACCATAGAAGTCAGCACCAAACATGCTGGCAAAACCTTCCAGACGTTCTAGCTTACCGACTTGGTCAAATGCCTGTGCATAAAGCTCAATGGCATTTGGTGCGCTATAGCAGCCTGCACATCCACATGCATTCTCTTTGGCATTTTGCGCATGTGGTGCGCTGTCTGTGCCAAGGAAGAATTTTGGATTACCGCTGGTCGCCACTTCTAATAACGTCGTTTGATGGGTTTGACGTTTTAAAATCGGTAAACAGTAGAAGTGCGGCTTAACACCACCAACCAACATGTCATTACGGTTAAACAGTAAATGTTGAGGGGTAATTGTTGCAGCAACATTACGATCCTGCTCAAGCACAAAATTAGCCGCGTCGCTTGTTGTAATATGTTCTAGCACGACTTTTAATTGTGGGAATTGCTTGAGGAGCGGTGACAGGACTTCATCCAGGAATTTTTTTTCACGATCAAAGATATCGACGTGATTATGAGTTACTTCGCCATGAAGCAATAAAGGAACCTGATGTTCCTCAAGTTGTTCAATAACGCCATATACCTTACGGATATCACTTACGCCATTATCCGAGTTGGTGGTTGCACCAGCAGGATAAAGCTTAATTGCATTAACGAACTCAGATTCTTTAATTTTACGGACTTCATCTGGAGAGGTATGGTCAGTAAAATAAAGCACCATGCGCGGATCAAAATTCAGACCTTCAGGAACATGCGCCAGAATACGCTCGCGGTAAGCTAAAGCTTCTTCGACAGTTTTAACAGGTGGAACAAGATTCGGCATACAAATTGCGCGTGCAAATTGTTTGGCTAAATCAGGGACAGTGCGTTTTAAAGCTAAACCATCACGCAGGTGTGCGTGCCAATCATCGGGTTGCAAGAGTGTAAGAGTATTCAAGGTCTACTTCAAACTTAAAAATAATACAAATAATAATGCATAAACCGTGAAAATGGTAACTACAATTACGGATAAGTGGTTAAGCAAAGCACATGACAAAATGAGAAATTGTGTTATTTTTATGCGGCACAAGAATAGTGCATTATAAAAAGAGTATTCGGGATGGATAACCAATATGATCTTGATCAATTAAGGCGGTCAAAAGAAGATCTAGAGCAGCTTGTTGCCCAGCATATCCAGTCCAAAAATGCCCATCAAACTTTACCTCAAGCACTGGAAAATGAATTCTGGAAGTTTAATGTCGACCGAACGCGAATTAATGCGATTCAGTTTTTCGGACAGGGTGTCATTACCTATACTATTTTTGTGCTGTTGATATTACCTTCTAATTTTATTGTGATTCGAAACAGCGAAAATTTTGTTCTGGATTTTATTTATAGCATCCTGAGCTTGATTGTGGTGGGTGCTGCGCTTTTCCTGTTTTGGGCAGTGTCCCGTTTTAAACAAGTCAATTCCTTATTTTATCCAGCCGTTTGTGTGATTGTTTTTTTTACAATCGTATTGACCTCATTACTCATGATGAGTGTGTCGAATGTCGTCTTACAAAATCAGGCTATGGTGCTGGTGGCATTCCTATATATGCTGGGTTTTATCCTAAGTGGCATTCGACCCGTACATATGTTGTGGATTGGTTCTTTCGCAGCAATATCGATTCTTGGATTTTTATATCTATTTCATATTCCCTGTGATTTTCTCATGATTGGGAGGACATTGATTGGAAGTTTATTATTAGGTTTTTCAATTAGTATCATGCTGACCTCCAAAGAAAGAAAAATATTCATCAAGTCAAAAATATCGGAGATTGATGAGCAGATTCTCCGTCTTCAAGCTTCCGAATTATTACATTTAAGTCAGCATGATGAACTGACCAATGTATCAAACCGCCGTACTTTTGAAGAAATGTGTACCTATCATTATCAGCAAGCGTGTAAAGAACATAAGCCTTTGTCTGTGCTGTTTATCGATATTGATTATTTTAAAAACTATAATGATTTCTATGGTCACCAGATGGGGGATCAGGTCATTGCTGAAATTGCAAAAACCATAAAAAGCTCAATTCGACATATGGATTTTGTGGCGCGTTATGGTGGGGAAGAATTTGTGGTTCTACTTCCTGAAACGTCGGCTCAAGGCGCTTATGCAGTGGCAACCAATATCTATCGCGCGATTGACCGTTTAATGATCCCACATCACAAATCGACAGTTTCTCATTATGTGACCATTAGTCTGGGCATTACCGTATTTAATGGCAATGCCAAAATCAGTCAGGAAATGCTGATTCATACGGCAGATAAAGCTTTATATCGTGCTAAGCAACTGGGACGTAACCAGATTTACTATCAGCCATTACCGACCTTAGAAGAAAATATTTAAGCAATAAAAAAACCGAATATCAGAATCGATATTCGGTTTTTTGTTTAGAACAATTTTAAATTATTCCAAGAATTTTACAGTCACGCCTGAACGTACTTTCGCGCCTAAGTCGTTAGCATCCCAGTTAGTCAAACGGATACAACCGTGTGATGCTGTTTTAGAGATTAGAGACGGATTTGGCGTACCATGAATACCAAATGATTTTTTGCTTAAACCGATCCAGATATTACCTACTGGTGCATTTGGACCTGGTGGTAAAGAAAGTGGTTTAAGGTTTTTACCTTGTACAAAGTTTGATGGCGAGTAGCTATACCAAGGGTTTTTCGCTACACCCACTACTTTATAGGTACCTGTCGGAGAAGGCGTATCAGTACTGCCAATTGTTGCAGGAAATGAGGCAATCATCTGGTTATTGCTGTTGAATAAATACAGTTGACGTGCGCCTTTATGTGCCACGATCAAGTGAATATCTTCAGGTAAATCATTGCGTACATTGGCTACAATAATTTTTTCACCAGGTTTTTTGAATGTTGCTGTCGGATTCAGTTTCTTTAAGAAAGCCTCATCCATGTGGAATTTTTCACCCAGCATTTCTGTAACACGGGTGTAGTACAAACCTTTCATTTTTGCTTGTAAAGCATAGTCTGATGGGATTGAATCCGCATAAGGGCCTTTAAAGTCAGCATCAGTCAGCGTGTATTCTACATAAGCTGGCTTAGTTTGCTTGGCAACAAGGGCATCCCATGTTTCTTTGGTCAACTGACCCGTTGGGGTAATACCGTTCATTTGCTGGAATGACGCAATCGCTTTTAAGGTATTTTTACCATTTGAACCATCAATAGCACCAGGTGAAGCATGTGCATTGTTTAACATCACATGTGCACGTGCATAAGCTGGAAGTTGTCCTTTCGGTAAACCTTCAGGCCATTCAGCATTATTCATGCTGTCCAGCGTCCATGAAACTTTAGCTGTAGGAGCAACAGTCTTTGAGGTCGTTGAGTCAGATGTATTTTCTAATTTTTGCGATACAACCGAAGCAGCGCCAGTATTCACTTGAGGCTCAGATGCAGCTTGAGCGACCACACTCGAAGCGGGTTGAGCTGCAACACTTGAGGCAGGCTGGGCAGTAACACTTGAAGCTGGACGTTCGATAGCCAGAGGATCAATCGGATCTTGTACTGAACCAGCGATTTTTTTTGGATTTAATGGTTGCTCAGTTGTTGGAGCAGCGAAAGCAACATTAGCAAGAATACAACTTAAACTCATAGCGAGTAATGAGCGAACAAACATGTAATTCAACCTTATGAATTATTCATATTGAGATATAAGATATTGCAAGTATTACAGAAAATGAGCGCGCTTGCAGTAGCAGTTTTGTGTCAAAGCGAAAATTTATTTTAAGTCATGAATTTTGTATGGAATTCGAATTATAAATTCTAGGCTAACTTTGTTATCATGCGCTTTATATGAAAAAATTTAGAGATTGGTAATGACAACGTTGAAAAATGATCGTTTTTTACGAGCTTTATTACGTGAACCTGTAGACACCACACCTGTATGGATGATGCGTCAAGCAGGGCGTTATTTACCAGAATATAGGGAAACGCGTGCACAGGCAGGTGATTTCCTCTCTTTATGCAAAAATACCGAATTTGCTTGTGAAGTGACTTTGCAGCCACTACGCCGTTATGAGCTAGATGCAGCAATTTTATTCTCAGATATTTTAACGGTTCCTGATGCTTTGGGTTTAGGTCTGTATTTTGAAACTGGTGAAGGCCCAAAGTTTCATAAAACAGTACGTACCGAACAAGATGTCGCAAATCTGCCGAAATTAAATGCCAAGTCAGATTTAGCTTATGTGATGAATGCAGTATCGACCATTCGTTCAGCTTTAAATGGGCAAGTGCCATTAATCGGTTTTTCTGGCAGCCCTTGGACTTTAGCGACTTATATGATTGAAGGCGGCTCAAGTAAAGAGTTTCGTTTCACCAAAAATATGATGTATGCGCAGCCAGAAGTCTTGCATGCGTTATTGGATCATCTTGCAGATTCAGTGATTGACTATCTCAATGCTCAGATTGACGCAGGTGCTCAGGCGATCCAGATTTTTGATAGCTGGGGTGGTGCGCTGGCGCATAGAGAATATGTTGAGTTCTCATTGAATTATATGACCAAAATCATTGCTGGATTGCAAAGAGAAAAAGATGGTCGCCGTATTCCGATTATTGTCTTTACCAAAGGTGGCGGACAGTGGTTAGAGAATATGCTGACTACGGGTGCAGATGCATTTGGTTTAGACTGGACCACACCGCTTTATACCGCACGTGATGTGATTGCAGGACGTGCTGCCTTACAGGGTAACCTAGATCCAGCCGTACTTTATGGTTCAGCTGCTTCGATTGAGAAATCGGTCAAAGCCATGCTGGATGATGCCTATGCCAATGGTGAGAAAACAGGTTATATCGCCAACTTGGGTCATGGTATTACACAGTGGGTCGATCCGGCTCAACCGAAAATTTTTGTGGATACAGTACATGAATACAGCGCGAAATATTTAGGCTGATAGTTAACAGACACTTCAACGTTAAACACGCTAGGATCAGTTTCGTGCAGTTCATTGTATTACCACTCAGTTTTATTACTAAGGCAGCTTCGGCTGCCTTATTTGGGTTATTGTTGCTGATCGCATTTGCAGTCACTGCACCCATGGGAAGTCATGAGTACTGGGGCTTCTTTCGTTATGATTATTTGCTGTTTTATGCTCTCATCATTCAGGTTTGTCTGGTTTATTTAAAGTTAGAATCATGGGCAGAAGCGAAGGTTATTGCCTTATTCCATATCATGGCAATGGGCATGGAGATATTCCTGACCCATCCTGCGATTGCATCTTGGCAATATCCGCAACCAGCCATTTTTAAATTATGGACTGTGCCACTCTTTGCTGGATTTATGTATTCAGCCGTGGGCAGTTTTTTCGCTCGGTCATTACGGCTTTATCAGGTCTCTTTTGAATATTTACCGCAATTTGGCAATATGCTGTGTTTGGCGGTTTTATCTTATTTAAACTTTATGACTAAGTTTTTTATTCCAGATATTCGGGTGGCTTTATTTATATGGAGTGTTGTGATTTTCTGGAAGACCAAACTTTATTTTCAGTTGCAACAATATCGCTTTAAAGTGCCGATGTTACCGATTTTACTGTTGTTGGCTTTTTTGATCTGGATTGCTGAAAACATTAGTACTTTCTATCAAATCTGGCTCTATCCAAGTCAGGTAGATGCATGGCATATGGTGGGCTGGGGCAAATTAGGTTCTTGGTATCTATTATTATTACTGAGTCTGGTTTTGGTATTAAAGATTCTTGGTACACGAGATAAACATGGGATATGGCACTTAAATTAAAGTTGTCGAGAGAATGGGGCTTTTGCCCCTGATATAAATATTTCAGATATATTTAAAAATTTATTTGCTAAAACAAGTCAAGCTGGTTATTTTAATTCCTGTGTAAGAAGAATTACACAACACAATAGTGATAACAAATAGTTAAAAATAATTGATACTGGAGATCGTTCCTATGTTAAAGAAAATTGCATTAGCTGCATTGTTAGCCGCTGGTTCAACTGTGGCAATGGCTGATAATGATGTGGGTTGTGGTGTGGGTACACAAGTTTGGGCGGGTAAAAAAGGTGTTGCACCTAAAATTCTTGCTGCAACAACCAATGGTATCTTTACTAACCAGTTACTCGGTATTACCTTCGGTACTTTAGGCTGCCGTCAGGGGGGAACAGTCACAGCTCAAGTGGTGACATTTACCAATGAAAATGCTGAAGCTTTAGCGCGTGATATGGCTGTTGGTCAAGGCGAAAGCTTAAATGTTCTTGCTGAATTAATGCAAATTAAAGCCAATGATAAAGCACGTTTCTTTGCTGTATCTAAAGCCAATTTTGCAGAAATTTACTCAAGCAAAAATACAAATTCACTTCAAGTTCTAGACGCTTTACAAGGCGTGATGGCAAAAGACGCGGTGCTTAAAGCATACGTTTAATTTGCTGCATGATAAAACCCTGTCTCGATGGCAGGGTTTTCTTATACCTACTTTCCTTATACTTAAAAATATTTTGCTGAATGAAATTAATTACTTTTGCGATAGCGTCTTTGATGTGCCATTTTGCACATGCCTCGGTTGAATCTGATTCACAGAAATATTTAGACCTTGCTCAACAAAAACAATTAGACCAGCAAATCACATGGCAACGCTTGATGTATGCCGACCAAAAACAAAACAGTGAGGTCAACTATGCCGGTTATTTTTATGCCAAAGATGGCAAAACGAATTTAAAAAGCGAATTACAAGCAGATATTAAAGCCTTATTTCTGGAAGCTGCCGATAATCAATCGATACGGTGTAAATTCCCTGCACGCAGTCGCTGGTTGATGCAGCAGTTGAATATTGAGTCGACACAACTTCCTCAAGCCAATTGTACTGAGTTTGAGGAATGGATTAATCAGATCAAGCCGTATAAGGCCACCTTGATTTATGCCACTGACTTTATGGGCAATCCAAGTTCCATGTTTGGGCATACTTTATTGCGGCTAGACCCTAAAGATCAGAAACAGCTTAATTTGGTCTCGTATGCAGTCAATTATGCTGCAACGGTGAAAGGGGATGATAACTGGTCTTATGCATGGAAAGGCTTAACTGGACAGTATCCTGGTGAATATTCATTGATGCCGTACTACCGTAAGGTCAAAGAATATGGCGATTTTGAAAGCCGTGATCTATGGGAATATGAGCTGAATTTAACTCCAGAAGAAACCCGCTTTCTGGTTGAGCATATCTGGGAAATGCAGCATGTGAGTTTTCCTTATTATTTCGTCAGCGATAACTGTGCTTACCGCTTGCTCGGCCTGATCGATCTGGTACGTCCGAATTTAAACTTAAAACAGCAGTTTAATTATGCTGCCATTCCGATTGAAACCTTGAAGGCTGTTGACCAACAAAATCTGGTTAAAGAAGTGGTCTATCGTCCTGCACTGGAAACCCAATTACTTGCTCAAGCCAAGCAGCATGGCACGCCTTTAGCTAAAGTTGCACATCAAGTTGCGTTTACTGAGCTTAATCAGGCTGAACCTGTTTTAAAAAATTATAGTCCGTCTGAGCAGGCCAAAATTCTTGAAATGGCCTACGACGATTTATATCTGCAATATATTAGCCATCAGGTCGATGCAGATTTTGCCCAGCCACAATTACGTCAATTACTAGCTCAACGTAGCCAGATAGAAGTGCCTAAACAGCGTCAGGAACCAGCCCGACCGAAAAAGCAGCCTGTAGAAGGGCATCATGCGCGTAACGTGTCGGTAAATATGGGTGAAGTACAAGGGCAGAATTTTATTGAGCTGGGTCACCGTCAGGCTTACCATGATCTGATCGATCCCCAAGGCGGCTATCGTACTGGCACGCAATTACTGTTTCTGGATGGCAGCCTGCAATATCGTGATGACAAACTTAAACTTGAGCATTTAGATCTCTTATCTGTCAATTCATATAACCCGATTCAACCTTTTAAATCGCCATTAACTTGGGGTTTTAATCTCGGCTGGAAACAGGAAAGCATTGAGAAAGGCCAGTTTAGTGAAGACCAACAACATGGCGTGATGAATCTCAATATGCAAGTGGGCTATAGTCTGGCGGATTATGATCGTCGACATTTGTGCTATGCCCAATTACAAAGTCATATTCAAGGTGGAAAGGACTTGGATAAAGGTTGGCGTGTTGGCGCTGGGCCTACAGTGGGGTGCATGAATGTATGGTCAGATAATATCAACAGCGTTGTACAGGTAGAATTACCGTATTGGCAAGATTTAAACCAGTGGAATCTAAGAGTGGGCACACAACTGCAATATAGTTTAAGTGCAAATGATGCTGTGCGTTTGAATTGGGATTTCGAACAGCAAGATCATAAAGACTGGAATAAATTCGGCTTGGGATATGTACGGTTTTTTTAGAGAAGCCAAAGCTTTGATCAGTGCAATTCGCAGTGATCAGATTTCTACAATCACGTAGTATTTTTTGACGGTTTCCACCACTTCAAATGTTCCCACAAATGCAGGTGGGATAATGCCTGCTTGGCCAGCAGTCACTTCAATAAAGGAATTGGTTTTTGCATCATGAATGCGCACAATGCCTTCAATGATCTGAAAGAATTCTTGCTTGTTCTCAGCAAATTGAATATTCCATGCACCGACTTCACACTGCCAGATGCCACAGTCCATCTGCGGATGCTCATACAAGCTATGAGTGAGCCGTTCAGGATTACCCTGAACCAGACGATCTGGTCGAGGGTAATCAACGCTGGCTTCATTTTTTAAATGACCGAAACCTGCTAACTGAATGGATGACATATGCAGTACTCGTATTAATAGCTTTCTGGCACAGCGCTCAAGAACTCGCGACGCGTATCTTTATCTGTTTTAAAATCACCGATAAAAGAAACCGTACGAGTGGTTGATTCTTGCTTACCCACACCACGCATCATCATGCACATATGTGCAGAGTCAATCACAACTGCAACACCACGTGCCTGAGTTACCTGTGCAACTGCTTCAGCAATCTGCTGGGTCAGGTTCTCTTGAACTTGAAGTCGACGCGCAAACATTTCAGTAATACGAGCAAATTTTGATAGACCCAGTACCTGACCCTCAGGTAAATAGGCGATATGCACGCGGCCATAAAATGGCAATAAATGGTGTTCGCAAAGCGAATAAAATTCGATGTTTTTAACCAATACCATTTCATGGTTATCGGAAGGGAAGAGTGCGCTATTCGTAACTTCTTCAAGCGTTTTGCTATAACCAGAAGTTAAAAAAGAAAAAGCTTTCGCCGCACGCATCGGTGTATCTTGTAAGCCCGGGCGATTTAGGTCTTCGCCAACGGCAGTTAAGATATTTGCGTACGATTGCTGCATAGACATAACAATGTTCACTTAGGTGGGTTGAACAAAAACGGCAATTGTATCAGAAAACGATTAAAAATCTTAATTTTGATATAAATGCCGATTACTGTTTGAATTTAGGGTTCTTTTCAGCACGTTTGAGCAGGACTAAAACAGCACCTGTGCCGCCCTGATTTTCAGGCGCGCTCACAAAAGCAAGTACATCACGATGCTGTCTCAGCCAGCCATTGACATAGGTTTTTAAAATCGCTTCTGGGCCTTTGCCATGCACGATCTTAATGACATTCTGGTTTTCTTCTTTTGCCATTTGAATGATTTGCAGAACCGCTGCACGTGCTTGCTCAACGGTACAACCATGTAGATCCACCGCCTCGAACCAGCGAATTTTACCTGCTTTTAAGTCTTCAAATACTTTGTGCTGTAAGGTCGCGATGCGGTAGCTTAATGCCGCTTGGCTAGCCACAGGATTTAAGATCGCTTGGGTATCGGATATTTCTGTGAGCTCTTGCTCAGCTCCACCTTCTGCCGCAGCACGCTTTGCCAAGGTTTGGGCATCAACTTTTTTGCTACGCGTTACTTTAGTATCAGCAATATTTTGATTGTCGATTGGTTTGACCCCAAGTAGGGCTTTTTTAAAAAGTTCTGTATCTTCCAACTCTTCAGCAGCAGCTTGAGCCTTTTTTGATTCGGCTTGCTTTGCAATCGCGCTGGATTGAGGATTAGAGATTTGCTTTTTAAAGGCTTTCAGTAAATTAAACTGATCTTTAGAAAGCGATGAATCGTGTTTACTCATAATGTTAGAAAAATAGGCAAGATACGAGAGAGGTGTGAAATTATAGTCCGAATCTATGATAATTTGAACTGTATTACGTTCAGGAGGCTATGGAGATTAGTTTTTTAGAGCGGATTGAAAATTAAAAATGCATTATTTTTAAGATGATGACTCCCTTATAATTTTTATCATTCGAGATTGATTTAAACCTTTATTTTTAAAGCGATCATATAGTTCAAAACAAATATGCTGATTTGCTTGGAGACGCGGTAAAGTGTGATCAAAATCAAAATAACGAATATAACCAGATTGGTCCATGACAATTGCGAGCCGTTCGAAGTGACCGTCTCGTTTTTGAATTTTTTTATATTGTTCGATTACACCACATGCTTGAGACGTCATTAAGGTCTGAGCAGGGGATGAATACATTGCAATGCCAATCAAAATGCATCCAGGAATGATCGTTAAGTAGAAAAGAACTCTTGGGTCTTTAAAACTCTGAATTTTTTCGTAAAAAAATAAATGACTATAAATAGGAAAACCCATTAATAAGATTAACCCGATAAGTAATAAAAAGTTATTCATATTGTTCCATCAATTTTATTCTTTATTCGGAACTTATTTTTAGTTCTAGTATCATTTTAAAGGTTCAAGATAAAACCTTAGCTTGAACCTTACTGGCTTAGATTTGCTCAGGCTGACCAAACAACTCATTAAATGCCTGATCTGGGCGAGGTTGTTTCATAAAGCTTTCGCCGACCAAGAAAGTATAAATATCATTAGCTTGCATCATTTCTACATCAGCAGGCGTGGCAATACCACTTTCTGTCACCAAAACGCGAGAAGCAGGCAATAATTTCTTTAAACGTAATGAGGTATTTAAATCGACATCAAAGGTTTTAAGATTACGGTTATTCACACCCAAAATGCATTGTTCAGAAAGTTTTAAAGCACGCTCTAATTCATATTCATCATGCACTTCAACTAACACATCCAACTGCTGCTCAAATGCCGTTTTCGACATTTCTTCAAGCTGTTGATCGGATAGGCAGGCCACAATCAATAAAATACAATCCGCATGTAAAGCACGTGCTTCAATGACATTATAAGGATCAACCAAGAAGTCTTTACGTAAAGCTGGCAGGGCACAGTGATTACGTGCGATAGCAATATTTTCATCCGCGCCTTGGAAGAAATCCACATCCGTTAATACAGACAGGCAAGCAGCGCCCGCTTGTTCATACTGTTGAGCAATTTCTGCGGGATTGAAATCTGCACGAATAATGCCTTTAGACGGAGATGCTTTTTTTATTTCAGCAATAACAGCTGGACGTTTATGTTGCAAGGCATTGGCAAAACCACGTACAGGTGAAGCCTCTTTTGCCCATTGTTCAACATCATGCAAGCTACGTTGTTTTAAACGTGCTGCAAGCTCCTCATGTTTGCGGTCAACAATTTTACCTAAAATGGTATTTTGAATATCGATCATGAGAAGTCCTTAGTCTGCCTGATATTGTTTCAATGTCTTGGTAAATTCAGCCAAGATACTCATTTTTTCGAGCGCTTGTCCGCCGTACAGAATATCCTGAGCCAGCTCAACAGCTTGTTTATAGGTTTTGGTAATGCCCGCAACATAAATCCCAGCAGCTGCATTTAGTGCAATCATATTTGCTGCTTTTTCGCCAATGTCGGATTTATTACGGCCTAGTGCATCTTTAATCAGTTTTAGGCTTTCTTCTGAACTATTCACCACTAAACCTGACAAGGTTTGAGATGGAATACCGACATCATCTGGATTCAGTGTCCATTCGGTAATTTCACCATCTTTGAGTTCAGCGACGGCAGTGGGTGCAGCCAGACTGATTTCGTCCAGACCATCTTTAGAATGCACAACCAGTACATGCTCGGCACCCAACTGTTTTAATACTTCAGCAATCGGACGGCAAAGTTCATCTGAGAATACGCCAATCACAAAACGGTTCACGCCAGCAGGGTTGGTCAATGGCCCCAGTAAGTTGAAAATACTGCGGATTCCCAATTCACGACGTGGGCCAACAGCGTATTTCATGGCTTTATGATGATTTGGTGCAAACAGGAAACCTACACCCATTTCACGAATACAGCGTTCAGTTTGTTGCATATCCAGGTCAAGCTGAATCCCGATTTGCTCAAGTACATCAGAAGAACCTGATTTGCTTGATACACCGCGGTTACCGTGTTTGGCAATAGTTGCACCCGCAGCGGCAATCACAAAGCTAGAAGCGGTTGAAACATTAAACAGATTTTGACCGTCACCGCCTGTACCTACGATATCGACGAGATGCGGAATATCACTGACATCAATCTTGATAGCAAACTCACGCATAATGCGTGCCGCAGCGGTGATCTCATCAATACTTTCACCTTTCATGCGTAAGCCCATCATCAGTGCACCAATCTGCGCTTCCGTTGCTTCGCCTTGCATGATGCTGCGCATCACATCTTCCATTTGAGGCTGGGTAAGATGAATGTTCTTGGTAATGTGATTAAGGGCCTGTTGGATATTCATAGTCATGAGTTACAGCATCAATGATTAAAATTTTGAGTGAGGTCAGTTGTCTGAGTAGATGGTTTGGCTTTTTGTGATCCATGATTCACTAGCTGCGAGCTATGTTATCAGAAAATAAACAAAGTTTTTTGTTGTTCGGTCATAGTTTTAAAAATTTTGCTGCTTCTCTGATATGGTATTTTTGAATAGCTCGATTTATTTCTGGAAAAAGGTTTTAATTTATTCTGAGTTTTTATGATAAGGAATTAACCTTTTGGTATATCTTAATCATACATATCCCTAGAAAAAATGAGTATAAATCAACTAAATAAAAGTGGATATATTAGGTCGGTCTTCATTTTATTCATCCATAAATATGTACCTAAATTACTTGAAATATCTTGGGGCTGCTAAAAATAAAGGTTGTTTTGTTTTTGTCTTTATTGCATGCCTTCATCCATTAGAAAGTTATGCTGAGACCCATGTAGAACAGCCACAAAGCAAGGCAACATCGGATAAAGTGGTGCGTGTAGCAGTCACAGGTTCACGTATTTCCAAAGCTCAAAAAGATGGCCCGACCAGTGTAACCGTGATTACCGCAGCCGATATCGAAAAGCAGGGCTTTAGCAATGCCTTTGATGCATTAAATAACCTGACCCAAAATACCGGCTTTGTGCAAGGAGCTGACTATGGCAATACCTTTACGCCTGCCGCCAATGCGATTAGTTTACGAGGTTTAGGACCGAATCACACCCTGACTTTAATCAATGGACATCGGGTGGCTGACTATCCTGTGCCATATGATGGTTCTGTGAATTTTGTCAATTTAGCCAATATTCCAACTGCAATTATTGATCGAATCGAAATATTAAACGGTGGTGCTTCCGCGATTTATGGTTCAGATGCAATCGCAGGTGTAGTGAATATTATTCTGAAAAAGAAAACCGACGGGACCCAATTTAATATCAAGGCAGGTGGAACCAAAGAAGGCGGCGAGAACCTACGTTTACAACTGAGTGGTAGTAAAACACTGGATAAGTTAAATCTGGTGTATGGACTTGAGCTGAGTGGTCGTGAACCGATTTGGGCAGCTGATCGTGACTTTATGACGAGCCGAACACGTTTGGGGGAAAAGCCAGACACGATCGTTGGGCGTAAAAATGCCAAGACAGGACAATATCTCTCAATCGGTGGTTGTGATGCATTTGATGGCTTATTTAAAGGATCAGTCCAGAATATAGGAAAAACAGGTGCAGATAACTGTGCCAGTGGATTAGCACGACCGACCTATTGGACGGTTCAAACCAAGAATCGCAGCCAAAATGGCTATCTCGGTTTGGATTATGAGCTGAATGAAAAAACACAATTATTCGCAGATATTTTGATTGGTGCCAATCAAATTGAAAATAATACTCGTGGCCCGATATGGACATCCTTAGGTGCAAGTAGCGGCTATTTCCTCAATCAAGACACAGGAAATTATGAAATTTGGAGTCGTCGTTTTGCGCCAGAAGAATTAGGGGATGTTGAGCAAGCCAATAAAAAATGGAAAGAACTCTCCTCAAATTTAAACTTTGGTATTCGTGGTGATATTGGAGACAGCAGCTGGCGTTATGAAGCTGCCTATAATGGCTCGATTTATACCAGTCAATTACGCAAACAAGGTCTGGTGCGTTCGAATGTTGATGAATATTTCTTAGGTCAGCAACTGGGGACAGATCAGGATGGTATTCCGATTTATTCACCGAATCTGGATCGTTTAAGTCGACCACTGACGGCAAGTGAATTTAGAACGATTTCGGGCACGACAGAAGAAAAAGACAAGTCTTGGGCACAGAGCTTAACTTTAAGTGCCAATGGTGATGTGTTTGAACTCCCAGCAGGAACGGCTAAGCTTGCTGCTGTGGCAGAAATTGGGCGTCAAGGTTTTACAATCAAACCGGATAAAGCGGTAGAAAATGGTGACTTCTATAATGCGACTTCCAGTGGTGAATATGGTGGGGCGCGTACACGTCAGGCATTGGGTACGGAACTCTTTCTACCGTTAGCAAAGCCATTAAATTTAACGCTGTCTGGACGTTATGACCGGTATGCTTTGTCAGATAACAGTATTGATAAATTCACGTTTGGTTCAGGACTTGAGCTTAGACCACATCCAACCTTATTGGTTCGAGGTAACTATGCGACCAGTTTCCGCGCACCAGATATGAATTATCTGTTTTTAAATAAACAAAAAGGTTATTTCCCAAGTACCACCGATTATTTACGTTGCAGTCAGACGGGACAAGCTTTAGATAAATGTAGTTTTAAAGATTATTCGCCGGGAGCAAATTATACCTTAACGGGCAATAAGGATTTAAAGCCTGAAGAGGGTAAATCTTATGGTGCAGGTTTTGTTTGGTCACCAAGTAATAAGTTTGATATTTCCGTCGACTACTGGGATATCAAAATTGATAATCTGGTAACCAATTTAAGTGAGGATAAAATTTTACGTCTGGAAGCAGATTGTCGTTTGGGCGCACAAGATATCAACTCTGCACAATGTGTCGATGCTTTAGCGCGTGTAGAACGGAACCCGACGAATGCAGTGGTTGATCCAAATGTGATCAAGAATATTAATATCGTTCCGATCAATGCTGCTTCAGATCATACCCGAGGAATTGATTTCACCAGCAAATGGCGTTGGAAAACTGAAAATCTGGGTAATTTCCTGTGGACGGTGAATTATAGCCGCGTGCTTGAACGTGAATATCAACAATCTAAAGACGGCGAGAAAGATAATTATCTTAAAGACTTAACCATTCCAGATTGGAGAGACCGTTTCAATACCAGCCTCAGTTGGAATCGAGGTGATTGGGCATCGACAGTTCTGGTGAATCGCTATGGCAAGATTCCAAACGGGAATCAAACGGCTTACTTAAGCCCGACCTATTTGGTCAATTGGAGCGGAACCTATCAAATTTCGCCAAAAGCCTCTGCATCAATCATTGTGAATAACCTGTTTGACAAAGTGAAACGCGATGACACAGGCGGATGGCCATATTATCCAGTAGGATCATATTCACCATTCGGCCGTCAGGGCTGGCTGGAGTTTAATTATAAATTCTAACAATGATGTGTGGATGCAGCGAAGTGGTACACCATTTGCTGCGTCTTTTTATTTTAAAAAATACAGAGGACAGATCTCCTATGTTGGTCAAACCTTCATTAAAAAAACGATTGCTACTTACGACATTAATTTCTTTATCCGCAACACAGATTTTTGCATCAAATAGCAAAGAACAAATTCCAATTGGAAAATTACCTGAATGGGTTGTGCCTGAATCTTATGATTTAGACTTTAAAATTGATCCTGCACAAAAAGGTTATACGGGCAAAACCACCATTCATTTAAAACTCACTCAAGCGACCGACCATCTGTGGATTCATGGCAAATCCTTGTCGGTAAAAGAGGCGAGTATTAGCGCCGTAAATGGACAGAAAACCAAAGCCAAATATGAACAGGCTTCAGAAGTCGATGGCGTGAGTGTGATTAAATTTGCCAAGACCTTAGCTGCTGGGCAATATCGTTTAGTACTGGATTTTAATGCAGATTATGATCAGCAACTTGATGGTATCTATAAAATTGAGTTTGAAGGTAAACCTTATATCATGACTCAAATGGAAGCCATTAGTGCCCGTCAATCTTTCCCATCTTTCGATGAACCACGTTTTAAAACGCCGTTTAATATTCGTCTGACCATTCCAGAGAAATATTCAGGTTTTGCCAATACCAATCAGACATCGGAGCAGACCGATCAGTCAGGTTGGAAAACTTTAAGTTTTGCACCGACCAAACCATTACCAACTTATTTGCTTGCGCTGGCAGTTGGGCCTTGGCAATTACAGAAAGGGCCAGATATTGCTGCAACACAATGGCGCAAAGATGCCATTCAACTGCGCGGGATTGCACCAGATGGTAAGGCTGCAAAAATGCAGCATGCTTTATCGGAAACCCCTGCAATTTTAAAAACGCTAGAAGATTATTTTGCTTTTGGCTATCCCTTCGACAAATTAGACCTACTTGCTGCACCAGACTTTGCTGCGGGTGCAATGGAAAATCCCGGGTTGATTACCTTTAGAGATTATTTGATGCTGCTAGACAAAGACTCACCTGTGTCATTTGTACAGGGCTCTTTTAATGTCAATGCACATGAGTTGGCGCATCAATGGTTTGGTGATGTGGTGACGATGCCGTGGTGGGATGACTTGTGGTTGAATGAATCTTTTGCCACTTGGATGCAAAGTAAAATCACCCAACAATTGCACCCTGAATTCAATGCTGATCTGGAACGAGTCGTAGATACAGCAGGTGCAATGAAAAGCGATAGCTTGGTCAGTGTACGCCGTATCCGCCAGCCAATTTTAAGTAATGCCGATATTCAAACTGCTTTTGATGGTATTACCTATCAAAAAGGCGCGGCTGTTTTAAATATGTTTGAAAGTTATTTAGGTGAGGAAAAGTTCAAACAAGGCGTACGGAATTATATTAACAAGCATCAATATGGTAGTGCCACCGCGAATGATTTAATCAGTTCTCTTGCAGAGCAGTCTGGTCAGGCTGAACGTTTTAGCAAAGCGGTAAAAAGTTTTATTGATCAACCGGGTGTACCTTTGCTGAATACCTCATTGCAGCAACAAGGTAATAAAGTCTTTTTAAATGTGAAACAAACTCGCTATTTACCAGTCGGTTCAAAAGGGGATGCCAATAGCCTTTGGGGTGTACCATTATGTGTGCGCTATGAAGTTCCAAATGCGGCAAGCAAAGTCCAATGTGAACTGGTTGACCGAGCTGAAGCCAAAATTGAGCTCAAAGGCGCAAGTATTAACAGTTGGTATATTCCAAATGCAGATGCTGCAGGCTATTACCAATTTAGTTTGCCTGAACAGGAACTTGCTCGTTTGACAGCAGCAACAGCAAAACTCTCCAATACTGAACAATTGGCCCATGCTTATGCGATTTCGGCAGCATTTAATCATGGTGATATTAACTTGTTGGCGGTGGTGGATGTTGCGAAGAAGTTTGCTCACTCGAATAGCCGCCAAATCAGTACCGCATTATTTCAGCAGCTCAGTGTGATACAACGTCATGTATTGAAAACAGATGCTGAACGTGAGCATTTGAGAAAGGTTCTGGCGAATTTATACTTACCAAAACTGAATCAGTTGGGTTATACCAGTAAAGCGGGTGAATCTGCTGAGGATAGTTTATGGCGTAGTGAGTTGGCGCAGTTCCTTGCACTGGATATTCAGGTACCAGAAGTTCGTCAAAAACTCTTAAAGCAATCGGATGCTTTATTTGAACAGAAGCAACTGAACTTTGCCCAGCTCACGCCAGAATTATTACCCACTATTTTGGCAGTACGGGTTCAAGAAAAAGGACAGCCTGTATTTGATCGTTTAGCAGGGGAATTACAACGGATTACTCAACCGACACAACGTTTGGCAATTCTATCTGCTTTAGGCTCAGCTAATCAGACAGACACACGTCAGCAGGCACGCCAGCTCGTTCTTGATCCGCGTGTGAAGGTGGGGGAAGTGCGTACAGTGATTAATGCCATCAATAACTATAGCGGTGAACAAGGTGGATTGTGGTCATGGTTTAAAGTAAATCATGAGGCAGTATTTGATCGTTTAGGTAAGTCTTCTGCGGGACGTTTCCCTGCATTGTTTAGTGGCGCGGCGTGTACCCAACAGGAAGCGACACAGTTGAATAATTTCTTCGCACCGAGAACCAAAGAACTGGTCGGAGTCGAACGCGGCTTAAATCAAACCAAAGAACGGATCCAACTGTGTGAGTCTTTAGTTGCAAAACAGGATGGCTCTATTGTGCAACAATTGAAGTTGTAATTTACTAGCCATAAAAAAGCCAACATTGTTGTTGGCTTTTTTTATTTCAATACGATTTAAGCATCATTATCGGGTTGAGGATCCCTTACTCCCAATAATTGACTGGTTGCTGTACCAGCGGTCATTGAACCATTTACATTTAATGCGGTACGTCCCATATCAATCAAAGGTTCGATTGAAATCAGTAAAGCCACTAAAGTAATTGGTAAGCCCATCGCAGGGAGCACGATTAAGGCAGCGAATGTCGCACCACCACCTACACCAGCAACACCGATTGAACTAAGCGTTACGATGACAACCAGTTGCGCAATCCATAACGGATCCAGTGGGTTGATACCAACGGTTGGGGCAACCATGACAGCAAGCATTGCAGGATATAAACCTGCACAACCATTTTGACCAATCGTCGCACCAAATGAAGCCGAGAAGCTGGCAATCCCTTCAGGTACACCCAATTGCTTGGTTTGTGCTTCAATATTCAGTGGAATACTGGCTGCACTTGAGCGACTAATAAAAGCAAAGCTCAAGACTGGGAAGACTTTCTTGAAAAAGTCGACTGGATTGATGCGTACAAACACTAAAATCAAGGCATGGACCAGGAACATAATCGCAAGGCCGAGATATGAAGCAACAAGGAATTCGCCCAATTTTACGATATCGGCAAGATTAGCTGTTGCGACCATTTTGGCCATTAAGGCCAGCACACCATAAGGTGTAAATTGCATTACCAAACGAACCAGACTAATGACGAGCGCTTGTAATGCTTCAATACCATGCTTGATTCTTTCGCCATTTACATGATCTTTATCCATCAGCTTTAAAGCCGCAACACCTAAAAATGCAGCGAAAATTACCACACTGATAATTGCAGTAGGACGAATACCTGTTAAATCAGCAAATGGATTTTGAGGAAGTAGAGAAAGCAGAAGTTTTGGTACGTCTAGATCGGTGACTTGCCCAATGTATTGACTTTGAATCGCAGCTAAACGTGCAGCTTCTTGAGTGCCTTGTACCAGACCTTCGGCGGTTAAACCAAATAAGTTAGTCACGGTGGCACCCACCAGCGCGGCAATAGCCGTGGTTGCTAACAGGATACCAATCACTAAGACACTGATTTTTCCAAGCGACGTTGTCTGATGTAATTTCACCACGGCACTGACGATTGAAACGAAAATCAGCGGCATGATCACCATTTGTAATAGCTGGATATAACCATTACCCACAAGGTTGAACCATGCGACAGAGTGTTCAATAATCTGACCATCGCCATATATGGTTTTAAGTGCCAGACCGTAGATGATACCCACCACCATACCGATCAGAACTTTCTTTGAAAGGCTCCAATCTTTTCGGTAGGAAAAGAACAATCCTGCCATGAGCAGGACAAAAACAATAATATTCAATAAAACCAAGATATTCACTATAGGTTGTCCTGATTGATATTTCAGGGAGTGCTAAAAATAATGGCGTAGATTCTACCATCCAGCAGCCCTGAAACTTAATCATTCCTATGACTATAGTTAATCTAAAAAAGTAAAAAGGGCGGTGTTCAATCTGAAATCGCATCGTACCTTTACTTTTTCTATTCTGTGAAAAGTGGATTAATTATTGAAAAAGAATGATTTGTTTTAAAGTAATAGATCGTCTTTTAATTTTAAAGCTTAAAAAATAATCAGTTTGTATGAGTTGTATATTGTTTTTATATGTTCAAAATAAAAACAGCCTATTGGAGGGCAACAGGCTGTTTTAATACTGAAATTAAAAAGTCAGTTTTGGTTTAAGCATAAAGCTCTAGGAAGTTTTTAAAAATTTGATGCCCATGCTCACTCAAAATTGATTCAGGGTGAAACTGAACGCCTTCGACTGGAAGGGTTTTATGTTTAACACCCATAATTTCCTCAATCGTGCCATCAGTCTGATTGGTCCAGCAGGTCAGTTCTAGGCATTCTGGTAACGTTTCTTGCTCAATCACCAGTGAATGATAACGTGTCGCTGCAAATGGAGAAGGGAGATTGCTAAAAATCCCTTTATCTGTGTGATGCATGTCGGATAAGCGACCGTGCATGACGGTTTTTGCGCGAATAATATTTCCACCGAATGCCTGTCCAATTGCTTGATGACCTAAGCACACGCCCAATAAAGGAATTTTTCCTGCAAAGTGATTGATCGCTGGAATAGAAATTCCTGCTTCACTTGGAGAACATGGCCCCGGTCCAATTACTAAATATTTTGGCTGCCATCGTTCAATATCCTCTAATGAGACTTGATCATTGCGAACTACTTTTACTTCCTGATTCAACTCGCCAAAATACTGGACGATGTTGTAGGTAAAAGAGTCGTAATTGTCGATCATTAGAAGCATTTTTAGCTAAACCTCTTGATATTTAATGTATTTTCAAATAGTGCTGTTTTGAATACCCGTTTGGTTACTCGTTTTGAAACTAGTGCCCAATGTATTGAACAAAAATAAAGCCGCTATCTAAGCGGCTAATATAACAAAAAATGAAGTGACCAGTTTAACTATTTCATTCATTACAACTTTGCAAGAAAAAGCTCTAACAGGTATCCAAGTCCTTTGAAAATAGGAATGACAACCATCAAGGCAGAATAGGCTTTTCTTTAGAAATAAAAAACGATTCTGCCTCAGTTATGGAAGAAGATTAAATCTTACGGGTGTTATAAATCAGCCAGTCTAAAACCTCTCCAGAGAGATGTTCAGCCAATCTTTCTTGAACGGTTTGATGGTAGTGATTTAACCAGTCTTTCTCTTCATTGCTTAGCATATCAACAACGATACAATCTAAATGAATTGGGCAAAGTGTGAGTGTTTCAAACTCCAGAAATTCACCGTAGGTTTTTTCAAAACCAGCGTGGAGCTGGTTTGCAACCAGATTCTCGATGCGAATGCCGTATTTACCTTCATGATATAGCCCCGGTTCATTGGAGATAATCATTCCCTCACGTAATTTGCTATAGGCATGTATCGGCGCGTAATAAGAAAGTACTTGCGGCCCTTCATGAACGTTCAGTGCAAAACCTACGCCGTGACCTGTTCCATGACGGTAATCTAAACCCTGTTGCCATAAAGTATGACGACAAATTGAATCGAGTAAAGGTGCAGCTAAACCTTCTGGGTAAATGGTTTTTGCCAAAGCAATATGACATTTTAAAACCAGCGTATAGTCACGTTTTTGTTGTTGTGTCGGTGTCCCAACGGGAACAACACGGGTAATATCCGTTGTGCCATCTACGTACTGTCCGCCAGAGTCAATCAGTAATAAACCATCACCTTCGATCAATGAATAGTGTTCTTGAGTAGCACGGTAGTGGGGTAATGCCCCATTGGCATTAAAGCCAGCAATCGTTGAAAAACTTGGCCCTATAAAACCATCTTGCTGAGCACGAAAGGCAGTAATTTTCTCATCAATGGTCAGTTCTGAAATGTTCTCTTGATGATGAAGTGCTTGTTCTAGCCAGTGGAAGAAATGACAAAGGGCAACACCATCTTTAAGCATGGCACGACGGATATGCGCAATTTCACTTTCATGCTTGCGTGATTTAAAAAGTGTACTCGGGTTGATGTCGTATACAACCTGAATATCGTTTGCGAGAGCTTGTTGGTGATCAATCGATACTTTGGCTGGATCTAACAGTACAGACGCATCAGAAATATTCGCTAAAAATCTAGCGGTATCTTGATAGTTACGAATCTCAATACCATCAGCTTTGAACGCCTCTTGCGTGGTGATATCTACCTTATTGCGATCAACAAATAAAATAGCCTGTTGAGAACTGATATATAGGTGTGAAAGGAATACAGGATTGTACTCTACATCTTGTCCACGTGCATTTAACACCCAAGCAATATCATCTAAAGATGAAATGAAATGGCCTTCAATTGCCTTACTGTTTAACGTTTCTCGTATTGCCTGAATTTTTTCTTTACGTGATAAAGCATTTAACCCTTCAGGCATTAAATGGATATTTTTTGAAGGCAGTTCTGGACGCTTAGACCAGATTAAGCCGATTAAATCTTGCTGTGTTTCAAGTTTAAAGTCATGTTGTTTTGCCGTATTTTCCAATGCCTTAAACTGCTGGATTGAAAGCGTTTGCCCATTAACAGAAATGACCGAGCCAGACTTTAGATTTTTCTCAATCCAGACGAGATGTGTCGAAGATTCATCACTGGTCAATTTTTGTAATTGGAAACCAGTTCCAACGAGTTGTTGTTCGGCTTGTACCCAATAACGCCCATCAGCCCAGAGCCCTGCAAAGTTTTGGGTTACAACTAAAGTACCGACAGAGCCACTAAAACCGCTTAACCACTGCCTTGTTTTCCAATAGTCTGGTAAATACTCTGACATATGTGGATCTGCACTCATGACAACCAAAGCATCAACGTGTTGATGGATCATGTGTTCACGAAGTTTCGCTAGTTTTTCTGGAACAGTTAAGTCGTTCATATCGTTTCCAAATCAGGTTGAACTTTGCTGGTACTTTTGCCCATTAATTTGTTCATTGGTTTCTTTAATAAAAATAACACGATTGCGCCAATAACTAAGGCCAATACGCAGCGCATAAATAGGGTGGGTAAATTTTCGATAGCATCTGCCGCGACTTGTCCACCAATCAAACCTGCCATGAGGTTGCCTAAAGCTGAACCTGTGAACCATAGTCCCATAATTTGTCCACGAATGACATCTGGAGCAAGTTTGGTCATGGTCGATAAACCAATCGGGCTTAGGCACAGCTCTCCTAAAGTGAGTAGCAATAAAGCACCGACTAACCACAATGGTGAAACCAGACCATCGCTAATGGCAAAATGGCTAGCCAGTGACATCAGTAAAAAGCCGCTTGCTGCCAGTAAAAGTGCGATAATAAATTTTGAGATATAACTTGGATCTTTGTTCGACTTGCCTAGTCTTGCCCACAGCCATGCAGCAATTGGAGCAAAAATAATGATAAAGAGGGCATTAATCGACTGGAACCATACGGTTGGAATCTCAAAACCTAAAACATTGCGGTTGGTATAATCCTGAGCAAATAAATTAAATGAAGTTGGCTTTTGCTCAAAAGCGGACCAAAAAAGGGCAGAAGTGATCAATAGAACAAAACAAATGATAATTTTAAATTTGTCATTTTGATCTAAATTGAGGAAAAGCAATAAATACGCAAAATAGGCAATAATTCCTATACCAATCCCTACAGTTAAGTAGGTCGCGACAGCGACAGGGTTGATGTGAATGATGCTAAAGAACGTTAATGCAATAACCACTGTAACTGCGAATAAGAAGCTAAATACAATTTTGGGTGCATTTTTATTTTCTACGACAGGTTTGCTACAGCTGTTGGTTTCTTGACGTAACTTGTTAAAATTTTCCAGTTGGGGAAGTGCCATAAAACGGAAAATTAATAAAGCAATGAGCATCCCAAGGCCACCAATACCAAAGCCTAAATGCCAGCCATGATCTCTTACCAAAAGCCCTGTAATAAGCGGGGCAATAAATGACCCCATATTAATTCCCATATAGAAAATGGAAAAGCCTGCATCACGTCTTGCATCTTGAGCTTTATATAAAGTTCCAACAATCACCGAAATACATGTTTTAAATAGTCCAGAACCTAAAACAATAAGTACTAAACCAAAATAAAAGAAAGACTGATCAAAAACAGGTGTAAGCGCAATTGAGAGATGACCTAAGGCAATAATAAGTGAGCCATACCAGACAGCACGTGCTTGACCTAACCAATTATCTGCAATCCATCCACCAAAAACGGTCATTAAATACATGGAACCTGCAAACAATCCCACAATCGCTGCGGCAGTGGGTCGATCAAGTCCTAGGCCACCGTCATTGACCATGGCAATCATATAAAGGATCAGTAAAGGTCGGATACCATAATAGGAAAATCTTTCCCAAAGCTCGGTGAAAAAAAGCGTTTGTAAAGGCTTAGGATGGTCAAAAAAAGCTTTATCCGATCGTTCAAAGTCATATTTCATTAATCAAATCCTTGAATGATTTTAAGTTTTTATAAACATAACTTTGAGTTTGTTTATTAATAATAAAAATTTATGTATACGATTTTTAGTTTTTTTTAATTGTAAAAGCAAGTTTGGCCTGTATAAAAAAAGTGAATGAAAAAGAACATGAATAGTAAAATTTGTTTTTCGTTCGATAATAACAAGTCTACGCGAATGGATTTGAGTCGTTGATTACTCAGCTGTTAAATCGTTCACCTAATAAGAAAAATTCATAAAATGAAAAAATATTAATTGGATTTTAAATAAAGAATATCGCCTATGGATGAATAGGTTAAGCAACAAATTTTAGTTGTTGAAATAAACAAAAACATTCATTGAACAAAAGGCTGTAAAAGATGCGATTATTTTTCGTGTTATCCGATAAGAATCTCAGCATTCTATATAAGAAAGTATTATGATCATGAACGATTGTTTGAAATTGATGCAGTGTGTTATATCAGTGCAACAATTTTGCACCAAATTGGGGCGATAGTGAGCTATTTAAATATGCCATAATTTGAAAATGTGTGAATATGGTGCATTTACACAAGCAAACAGTATAATGAGTTCAAGACAAGGAGCCTAAATCATGATTACTTATAAGTAATTCAATGTTTTAGGTATGCTTTAAAATTGTTGGTATGATAATTGCTAATTATACATCAACACCTAACACGCACTTAACAAGTGCATAAAAATTTCATTGGAGCAAATGAGCATGGCGAACAAGGTCCTTCAACTCATCAAAGAAAGTGGCGCAAAATGGGTCGATTTTCGCTTTACTGATACTAAGGGTAAAGAACAGCACGTAACTTACCCAGCTGATACCATTGATGAAGATACATTCGAAGACGGTAAAATGTTTGATGGTTCTTCAATTGCTGGCTGGAAAGGCATTGAAGCGTCTGACATGATCTTACGTCCAGATGCTGAAACTGGTTTCCTTGACCCGTTCTTTGCTGAACCGACTGTTGTTGTGACTTGTGACGTTATCGAGCCATCAACTGGTCAAGGTTACGAGCGTGACCCACGTTCAATTGCTCGTCGTGCTGAAGAATACTTAAAATCTACAGGTATCGGTGATACTGCATTCTTTGGTCCAGAACCAGAATTCTTCGTTTTCGACGAAGTGAAATGGGACATCGACATGTCTGGCGCGCGCCACACATTGATCGCTGAAGAAGCAGCTTGGTCGACTGGTAAAGACTATGAAGCTGGTAACTCTGGTCACCGTCCACGTGTGAAAGGCGGTTACTTCCCAGTTCCTCCTGTTGATTCTTCACAAGATATGCGTGCTGACATGTGTGCAAAAATCGAAGACATCATGGGCCCAGGTCGTGTAGAAGTACATCACCACGAAGTTGCATCTTGCCAGTTAGAAATTGGTGTAAGCTTCAACACTTTAGTTCGTAAAGCGGACGAAGTACAACAGTTCAAATATGCAGTTTGGAACGTTGCTCACCAATATGCAAAAACAGCAACCTTTATGCCTAAACCAATGGTAGGTGATAACGGTTCTGGTATGCACGTTCATATGTCAATCTCTAAAGATGGCAAGAACTTGTTTGCTGGTGACGAATATGCTGGTTTATCAGAAATGGCATTGTTCTTCATTGGTGGTGTAATCAAGCATGCTCGTGCATTGAATGCAATTACAAACCCTTCTACAAACTCGTATAAGCGTTTGGTTCCACATTTTGAAGCGCCAATTATGCTTGCTTACTCAGCACGTAACCGTTCTGCTTCGATCCGTATTCCTTACGTTTCTAGCCCGAAAGGCAAGCGTATTGAAGCACGTTTCCCAGATCCAATGATGAACCCGTACTTAGGTTTCGCGGCATTGTTGATGGCTGGTCTTGATGGTATTCAAAACAAGATCCACCCAGGTGAAGCTGCTGATAAAAACTTATATGATCTTCCTCCAGAAGAAGAAGCAAAAATTCCAACAGTTGCTCACAGCTTGGATATGGCACTTGAAGCACTTCAAAATGACCATGAGTTCCTGTTAAAAGGTGGCGTGTTCACTAAAGAAATGCTTGATGCATATATCGAACTTAAAACTGAAGAAGTTCGTCGTCTTAACACGACAACTCACCCAGTTGAATTTGATATGTACTACAGCCTGTAATACATCCCTGATTCAGAAAAGCTCGCTTCGGCGAGCTTTTTTTATGTTTTTGATTCGTTTGAAAGTCGTACTCTTTTTCGTGAGAAATTAATGTAAACTAATCGCGATGTTTTTAGTGAGCCAAGCATGCGAAATTTACGACCAAACAGAATAAAAGGAAAAGAGCTTCCTGCAGTATTAAAAAAATGGTTGTACGCATCAGGATCATTGACCCAACAATTGACTGATTTAGGTCAAGGTCAGTTTCATGTTGAACGCATTAAAGAACATTATCAGCGCCTGACTTTGAATGACAGTCAGTGGATGAAAATGCCAGCGCAGCATGTGGCATGGGTGAGAGAAACCAATCTTTATGGCAGCGAAGAGCAGGCTTGGGTAAAAGCAAAAAGTATTTTCCCAATTTTAAGCTTGCAAAAAAAGGCGAGATTATTTCAGCATATTGGTAATAAACCGATTGGCTGGTTTCTGTTTCAGAGAACCAGTCCAGCTTGCGAGAGACGCGTCATTTATCTTGAAGAGGGATGGACACGTCAGAGTTGCTATACTTGGCATGGTTGTAAGTTTATTGTGCAGGAAACGTTTTTACCTGCATTTGAACAGTTTATTCAACAGCATTGACGCCTAAGGATTATCATGGAAACAGTGCAACACACGACTTGGCGACAACGTTTAGAAGCCTATTATTACCTTTGTCGTTTTGATAAGCCGATTGGCACAGAATTAGTATTCTGGCCAACCATGTGGGCGTTATGGATTGCATCCAAAGGAATTCCAGATCTCAAAATCCTGTTTATTATGATTTTGGGTGTTATTTTTATGCGTGCAGCTGGTTGTGCGATTAATGATTTTGCTGACCGTAAAGTAGATGCGCATGTTGAGCGAACCAAAACACGTCCCTTAGCAACAGGAATTATTCGTGCTAGAGAGGCTGTTTTTGTGTTTCTGGCCTTGGTGCTGGCAAGTGCTGCCTTGTTATTTTTTCTGCCGATTGAATCATTTTACTGGTCTTTTGGGGCATTATTCTTAGCGTTTATTTATCCTTTTATGAAGCGCTATACCAATTTACCGCAAGTATTTTTAGGTGCAGCATTCTCGTGGTCAATTCCAATGGCGTATACGGCTGTTGGGCAAACGCCTGACTTAACCTGCTGGCTGCTTTATTTTGGTAATTTGGCGTGGACAGTGGCCTACGATACCCAATATGCAATTACAGATCGTGAATATGATCTAAAAATTGGGGTGAAATCGACTGCTATTTTATTTGGTCGTTATGATATCCAGATAATTGGTCTGCTTCAGGTAATGAGCCTGATTTTGATCGGCAGTGCCTTGTATTTGGAAAATCTTTTGTTGCCTTTTGGCTTGATTGCATTGTGCGTGGTCGCAGGTGATTTTATTTATCAGGCGATAAAAACCAAAGATCGTGATCCACAAATCTGTTTTTGGGCATTCCGTCACAATCGCTGGGTAGGGATGATTATTTTTATCGGAATTTTTTTAGAATTAATAGCTTAATCTGACTATCTAGTTGAAAAGTGTCCTATGCAGGGCACTTTTTTTATGCCTTAATAAGGTGGCATGTAGTTTCATGCACAAAAATAACACAAGCATTAAAAGGATATTTTATGAAACGGTCTAAGATCGCATTGGCAATGACGTTCTCAATTTCTGCATTATTTTTAACTGCATGTAATGACAATGATGATCGTTATACGGGTAGTGATTCGAACAAAACCTTTCTATCTGAAAGCACTTATTCTAAAGATAAGGTAGATAATGCTGCATCAGTTAAAGTCATGACCTATAACATGGTCAATGTTCAGGGACGTACTGCGAAAGCGACAGCATTGGTCATGTTTCCGAAAGTTGCTCAGCCTGCCGATGGTTATAGAGTCGTGGTGTGGGAGCATGGTACGGTTGGAGTGGGTGATAGCTGTGCCCCAAGTAATAATACAGTGAATCCGCGTTTTAAAATTCTCGCTGATACTTTATTGGCGGCAGGATATGTAGTGATTGCACCAGATTATGAGGGTTTAGGGACTCCTGGAATTCATCCATATCTAAACTTGGGCAGTGAAGCTAAATCTGCGATTGCAGCGGTAAAAGCAGCAAAAGATCATTATGGAGCACAACTCAACGGACAATGGATGTCAATTGGTCAGTCCCAAGGTGGGCATGCTTCATTAGGTACTGCTGAGTTTGCGAATAATGATACAAACTATAAAGGAGCTGTTGCTGGGGCGCCTGCTTCAAGCCTTGGCTACATTATTTCTGTTGTAGCGCCTCAGGCAATTGCAAATATTCTTAAGCAAGAACAAGCTGGTCTTGTGCCAGTAGGCACGGCTGTTGAAGTATATGCAGAGCTACTTGCTTATGCTGCATATACTACTGTTGGTATTACAGCTTATGATCCTAAATTTAATTATAGAGAAATTTTTCAGGAGCGTTCTCGCTCAATTGCTGAGTTTGCTGAAGGTACTACAGGTGAAAATGGCGTTTGCTTAGATGATTTACATAATAAGTTTGCGGCAGATATTCGTGACTTTATTAGTAAAGATACCACTAAGACTGTTTTGGACTATCCAGGCTTAGCAGGCAACTTCCAAGAAAATCCAACGGTGAAAAAATTTCTAGTAGATAACCAACCTGCGACCAAGAAAATTAATACACCTGTCATGATTATTCAAGGTAAGCTAGATATGGCCGTTCCTTATGACGTGACAAAAGCTTTGCAAAATGGATTAAAAGCCTTAGGTACAAAGGTTGAATTCTTAGGGGTTGATGGAGCAAGTCATACACAGGCTATTGTATGCAAAAATGCTCAAGCATATGGATTTATTCAAGCTAATATGTCAGCGGGTACGGGTGTTGTTTTGACTGATGCTCAGAAAGATGCCAGCCAAAGTCCGCACTGTACAGGTAAGTTCTAAATTTAGTTTTTATTACGATCTAAATGTCAAAAAAGAGTCTCTTTATCGAGGCTCTTTTTTGTTATATTGTTGCACTTGTTAAAATTGATGTCGTTTGAGTTTAAATCGCTTATGAGCCAGCAGCCTGTTGAAAAAAAATCAGTTCCTTGGTTATTAATGGGTTTGGGATTATTGATTCCAATTTTTATTGTAGGGATGGCTTTTCTGGCAGCTAAAAGTGATGCGCAAACCAAGAAAAAATATGATCAGCAACATGCTGAAATTGCCAAAAAATTTGAACAGCAAAAAAGTGCTGATCAAGCAGAAAAAACTGAATAATCTCCTTAGCAGTGCTACGTTATCGAATATCCATCTGTAACTGTTTTATCGATGGAATCTGAGTATAACGTTGCACTTGATAGCCTGCTTCTTGCAGCATTTGATCGCGTTTCTGATCTTCTAATTCCTTACCAATATGACTTGGATCATCTAACTCGATAATCGCGAGTACCTTCATTTCTTTATCTAAAACCACAAAGTCTGTGACCTTGCGATTGAACTTACTGCGAATTTTGTAGTGATGACTGGTAATGAGTGCGCTAAACGCCACTTGTGCCAGAACATGGTGTTGTGGGAAGGCTTGCTGCAAACGAATAAACATTCGAGATTCAAATGAGGTAATCACAGGGCGAGCAAAAAATTCTTGTTTGCTAAAAAAAGGGCGCAGGCAGCTAAAAAGAAGTATAGCTGTGCTTAGAAAGCCGATAACCAGAAAGATGAGATGATTTGATTCAAACATATATTTAACAGGGTGCAAATAAAAAACCCACTCAATAAGAGTGGGTTTTTTAGAATCTTGGCTCTCCCACCTGGGCTCGAACCAGGGACCTGCGGATTAACAGTCCGTCGCTCTACCGACTGAGCTATGGGAGAATCTGGAACGAATTTTAGGGGGTAAATGCAAGCCCGTCAAGTAAAATGAGTATGAATAATAATCGCTTAACTAAAATATTGGCTATTAACGTGCAACTTGGTTACATTGTGTCAATTCAGACGATTTGGCATTCCAGATTGCACCCGCCGAGTTTTTATAATAACTAATCTTACCGATACGTAACACGAGGCTTTGACAAGAGTCTAGAGATAGGGCATTTCCCCAAGGGCCAGACATCGTACAAACTTTTCCATTACACTTCCAGACCACATTGGGTCCGTTCTCGATTGGGACAGTTACGGTTCCTTTATAAGAAGAACCTGCATACCAAGTGGTTTGGGCAGCCATGACTGGGCTGGATAGGAATATTAAACAGAATATAAATTTTTTCATTATGTGCTTTCCCTAACATTGTTTTTCAATTTGATTTTATATTAAAAATAGCGTGGTGGATAAAATATGTACGATTATCTAAAATGAAAAGAACAAATACATCGTAATGTTAAGAATAGAACAGAATTTTATGCTTATAAAATAAAAAGCCCATATCAATGATATGGGCTTTTTAGAATCTTGGCTCTCCCACCTGGGCTCGAACCAGGGACCTGCGGATTAACAGTCCGTCGCTCTACCGACTGAGCTATGGGAGAATCTGAGTGCCATTATAGGCAGCTTTTTAAATCGGTCAAGCTAAAAATGTCATGTTTCCTTCATTTTTGTGTCGTATGCTTTTTATTTGCACAATTACGAGAAAGTAGGAAAAATAACTTGAACTTTGATCAGGCTATTGCTAGATTCGAATTAGAAAGAACGTTTAGATATTCATCTAAACAGTGTGGATTTAACCCTACTTGCCAGCACTAAAATGGCTAAACCGGAGGTCGAAATGACGACTCTTAGTATTAAAACTATTTTTTCAAATTTTTCTTTTTATCAAGAACATTATCTCGAAATCATTCAGGATTCGGCACAGTATTATACGCCAGTCGAAAATGCATTCTTAAATACCTTTCCATTTAAGCAACAAGCCTTGTTTTTAGGTGATTTATTGCAATTGTGGTTCGGGAATAAATGGAAAATCCAAAACGTTCATAATCTATTAGCGCAAAAAAATATCTCAACGCTTGATGAGCATGCGCCGTTGTATTTATTTCAGTTAGGTGGCGAACTGTTTTTAGGCGCAAATACTGCATTGGCATGGTCTGTTGCAGAGCAAAAGGTGGTCACAGTACAGGTGAAAAGTATCTGGCAATATGCGGTGTTTAGTCATTTGTGCATTCGACCAAAGCTATTCAAACAAAATAAAGCGATTGCCTAGGGCTATTATAGCCCTAGTGTGCTTTTGAATTAAGCTCGGATGATCATGCAGGTCGCAGTAGCATGAGCGTACAGCTTGCCATCGGCATTGACAATTTTACCTTCGGAAATACTTAAATTTTTACTGATATTAATTATATTTCCAGTGGCAATGAGCTTCTGATTTCTTGGAACAGGGCGGCACATTTTAATATTAAGATCAATGGTGCCGTAGCCTACGCCAGCCTCTAAAAGGGTATGCACAGCACAACCTGTCACCGAATCCAGTACGGTTGCCGCAAACCCTCCATGCACACCTCCGAGAGGATTCAGGTGTCGTTCATCCGCCTGTACTTCAAATTTGATATAACCTTCCGCAACTTCAATCGGTTGCATGGGAATGGTCTGGCTAATACTAGCGGGTGGAATTTTCCCTTCACACATGGCAGTTAAAAATTCAAGTCCATTCATTTCTTTTGGATGCTTCATCTTATATTTCCTTTTATAGTTCTAAAATAGAACCTGTTGATAAAATAGCCTTGAGAGAGCAGGCTGTCAATATTAGTCATTCATTCGCTGAGTATTTTGTAAATTCTAAGTTACTCGCTAATTGCTTTGTTTTATGATGTTTATAAATGTCTTTATAACAATTTTGAATAAAAGGTAAATTTATAATGAACGGACAATGTGTATGTGGTGAGACCACTTTTGATGTTGAATTAAGCAATCATGATGTACATGCCTGCCATTGTTCTATCTGTCGTAGGCAGACCAGTGGCGTGATTATGACCCTTGATGTCGAACAAGGTAGTTTAAAATTTTTGAAGCAGGATCATTTAGCAATTTACAATTCATCTGCATGGGGAGAGCGCGGTTTCTGTAATGCGTGTGGAACAACTTTGTTTTGGCGCACTAAAGATCAGAACTATTGCAATATCAATGCATTTTCTCTGAATGAACCTCCTGAAGATCTAAATTTGGATCTAGAAATTTATATTGATTGTAAACCTGACTTTTATGCTTTTGAAAATTCGACCAAGAAAATGACGGAAGCTGAGGTGATTGCCATGTTTAACCCGAATGAATAGTGATTTATTTATTGCTATAAGTTTTATAAGACCATCATTGCTAGTCATTTAAATACGGGGCGTGAAAGCAACCAAGCAAATGTGCTTTTCAATTTTAGAGTGAATAGGGCGCAAGGAATGCGTACAAGCATGTTATTCAAAATTATTATTGCGATGCTGGCCTTTGCTGCAAATTCGGTATTGTGTCGCCTAGCTTTGGCTGGGCAGCAAATTGATCCGATGAGTTTTAGTTTGCTACGTGTACTCAGTGGCGCTGTTGTGTTGATGTTTTTATATTTTGCTCATCGTCGACGTAGTGAAAACCCTTTAAAAATTGAATGGAATCTTAAAAATGCAATTTACCTCGCTGTGTATATTGTTGCCTTCTCGATGGCTTATCTAAAAATAAATGCGGGTGTTGGTGCACTGTTGTTATTTGGAACGGTGCAATTGAGCATGGTGGCTTATGGCATTTTTCATGGCGAGAAAGTTAATCTCATGTGTGGAATTGGTCTGGTTGTTGCTGTATTGGGGATTCTATTTTTATTGTTACCGGGTGCAAATACGCCTAACTTATTTTATTCACTCATCATGATGATTTCTGGTCTGGCTTGGGCAGCATATAGTATTGCAGGGAAGACTATGCGAAGTCCTTTATCCAGCACTTTGGCTAATTTTGTCTTGGCAGTGCCAGTGGTCAGTCTTGGGTTTGTATTATTTGCAAAGGATGTTCTGATCTTGCCGCAGGGGATTGTACTCGCGCTACTTTCTGGTGGTCTGGCCTCTAGCGGTGCTTATATTCTCTGGTATTCAATTGTGCAGAAAATTGACCGAATTACAGCGAGTACAGTACAACTTTCTGTACCTTGTCTGGCGATTTTGGGTGGGAGTTTATTTATTGGAGAAATACCGAATCTTCGAATGATTGTTGCGACAGTGATTGTTCTGATCGGGATTTTATTGGTTATATTTTCCAGTTCGCATAAAAAAACTCATCATGAATGATGAGTTTTTTTATAGCTTTTATGACTTATTTAGCCGCTTTTTCTGCTGCGATAGATGCAATTGCAGCGTCTACGCCTTCAATTGAATCAGCCGCTTTTTTGATACGCGCTAAAGCATCAACCAGTACTTCATCAGCAGTTGCGTAAGAAATACGCATAAAACCGCCTAAACCGAATGCATCACCAGGAACAACGGCAACGCCAGTTTCTTCAAGTAACCATTCAGAGAATTCTGTGCAAGATTTTAAGCCTTTTGCACGAATCAATGGACGGATGTTGGCATAGGCATAGAAAGCGCCATCAGCAGGTAAGCAAGAGATACCTTTAATGTCATTTAAGCCATTCACAACGAGATCATGACGGCGTTTGAATGCTTCAATCATCGGTTGTAAAACGTCTTGTGGACCATTCAATGCCGCTTCAGCCGCAACTTGTGAAATTGAAGTTGGGTTAGAAGTCGATTGAGACTGGATTTTTTTCATTGCGCCAATGATTTTCGCAGGGCCCGCTGCGTAACCAATACGCCAGCCTGTCATTGCATAAGCTTTAGACACACCATTTAAAACAATCGTGCGGTCATATAAGTCTGGTGCAACAGTTGCAATGTTGTAGAACTCATCTTCCCAGCGAATTGGTTCATACATGTCATCAGATGCAACAAAAACCTGTGGGTGACGACGTAATACTTCAGCCAAAGCTTCAAGTTCAGCTTTGGTGTAGATCATGCCTGTCGGATTAGATGGGCTGTTTAAAACAACTAAACGTGTATTTGGCGTAATCGCCGCTTCCAGTTGTTCAGGTGTGATTTTGAAACGTTGCTCTTCACCACATTTCACGATGACAGGAGTACCTTCTGCAATGATTACCATATCTGGATAGCTCACCCAGAATGGCGCAGGAATAATCACTTCATCGCCTTTGTTTAACAAAGCGAGTGCGAGGTTAAAGAAGCTTTGTTTGCCGCCACAAGACACCAGAATCTGGTTGGCTTGATAATCGAGATTATTATCGCGTTTAAGTTTTGCAATAATTGCTTTTTTTAAGCTTGGAGTACCGTCTACGGCTGTATATTTGGTAAAGCCTTTATTAATGGCTTCAATTGCAGCATCTTTGATGTGTTGAGGTGTATCGAAGTCTGGTTCGCCTGCGCCTAAACCAATCACGTTTTTACCTGCAGCTTTAAGCTCAGCAGCCTTATTGGTTACTGCAAGTGTAGGGGACGGTTTGATAGCATTGACACGATCAGAGAGACGTACGTCCACGGCATTATTCCTTCTTATGGGATTAAAAAATAAAAAGCAGGTTATCTTAGCCTAATTAGCCTTCATTGTGGTCGAAACTTGCCTTAATCGCATAAAAAGTTACCAAATTTTAATTCTTAAACGCATTCTATTTTTTTACATATTTTATTTTTATCAAAAGCCTAAAAATCCATTACAATAGCGGCTAGAAATCTAGATTTCGAGAGAATTTCAATGAGTACCCAGCAACCTAAAGCAAAAAAAGCTTTAGTGAAATTACCATTCCCTATGCCATCTGCTCAGGATGATTCTGATGATGCAGCGCATAATCAGGTTCGTCCAAAACCTGAGCAATATGCAGATCGTACCTGGATGCCACCACGCGGCACACGTCGTTCGATGGGGAAGCGTTAAGAGAAAAGCCAATCAATCTGATTGGCTTTTTTGTTTTTTAATGGCGATTTAATGGATGTTGTATTTCTAGTTCACCACGCCACAGCTTGATGAAATCATATTCATCAATATCGTAAAGTTCCATCAAGGCAATAATCACACTGACATAAATCATTGCGCCTTCCGATTTGTCATGGAAATTAAAAATCTTGCCGTTGAGCTTACCGAGAATATCGCTAATTTCATGTTCACGCCCACGTCCATAACGGTCACGTGGATAAAGCTCTTCATTTAAAACTACCAGTGCAATAGCTTTTTCAGCTGCTGTTAAACTGGTTTTATCCAGTGCTTCTTCGAAAGATTCATAACCATGATTGAAGTAGAAAATCACTTCATCATTAATAAAGGCCTGCACAGTGGCTGCGGTTAAGTTGGGGAACTGGGAAACTGCATCTTCTTCAATATAAGGACGGAAAGATTCGGGGAAAATCACATTGGAATGAATGCCTTTAAATAATGGTGCGATTTCAGAGACTTTATAACCGGCGATACCACAACCTAGTGCCGTCAAAAAGTATTTCATTTTGGCATGGTTTTTTGCATAGATCTTGAAATCATCGACATAATGCTCGATCTGGGCGAGTGGCATTTGTTGTAAATGTTCATTGAGGGTTGGAATTGCAAAGCTTTGTCCTGCCCAACCTCGACCAACACCTTTGACTGCTGCAAAGTGTTGAGCTGCGACACGTGCTGCACCGCTGTCGTGTATACCCGCCAGATTACTGCCAAAAACAAAAACTGTATCTTCTGGGAGTTCCGTTACTATTGTTTCGTCGTGGTATTGGTAAGACATATTTTTACCATTGAAATCGAGTATAACTTCATGTTGCAGTCGATTGGGCAGATGGTCAAGTAAAATCTAAGAAATTACATGGCACAAAAGATTTCATAAAATCATCGATGCAACACTTTAAATCAATCACATTTTCCCCCATAAATAGGGATTAAGTTTTAGTGTAGGAATGAGCTTGTGAGCGAAAACCAGCCTTTTGAGTTAGTCACCAATTATCAACCTGCGGGTGATCAGCCTCAGGCCATTGAGAAATTGGTCAGTGGTATTGACCAGGGTTTTCGTAATCAGTTGCTGCTCGGGGTAACCGGTTCAGGTAAAACCTATACCATGGCCAATGTGATTGCCCAAACCCAACGTCCAACCATTGTGATGGCGCATAACAAAACCCTTGCGGCTCAGCTTTATGGTGAGTTCAAAGCATTCTTTCCAAATAATGCAGTGGAGTATTTC
This sequence comes from Acinetobacter sp. NRRL B-65365, assembly GCF_001605865.1. Classification (NCBI taxonomy): domain Bacteria; kingdom Pseudomonadati; phylum Pseudomonadota; class Gammaproteobacteria; order Moraxellales; family Moraxellaceae; genus Acinetobacter; species Acinetobacter sp. NRRL B-65365. Next base: position 71,585 of record NZ_LRPD01000022.1, read on the forward strand.
GTCAGTTATTACGATTACTACCAGCCAGAAGCGTATGTGCCATCTTCAGATACGTTTATTGAAAAAGATTCGGCGATTAATGACCACATTGACCAGATGCGTTTGTCTGCGACGCGTGCTTTGTTAGAGCGTCGTGATGCCATTATCGTGGCTTCGGTTTCTGCGATTTATGGTTTGGGTGATCCAAATGCCTATATGCAAATGCTCTTGCATATCGTACAAGGTGATCGGGTCAGTCGTGATGACATTATTCGTCGTCTGGTGGAAATGCAATATACCCGTAATGAACTGGAGTTCTTGCGTGGTACTTATCGTATTCGCGGTGAAATTATTGATATTTTCCCTGCCGAATCGGATAAGGATGCAATTCGGGTTGAATTGTTTGATGACGAAGTTGATTCGATTCGTTGGTTTGATCCATTGACAGGAAAACTGGTACGTAAAGTTCCGCGAGTAACGATTTATCCAAAAAGTCACTATGTTACGCCAAAAGACCATTTAACCCGTGCTATTGATACCATTAAAGATGAATTGAAAGACCAGCTCAAATTTTTCAAGGATCACGACAAATTACTGGAAGCGCAACGTATCGAACAGCGTACCCGTTATGATCTGGAAATGATGCAACAGCTCGGTTATACCAACGGGATCGAGAACTATTCACGTCATTTGTCAGGTCGTACAGCAGGCGAAGCACCGCCAACCTTATTTGATTATGTGCCAGAAGACGCATTGCTGATTATTGATGAGTCGCATGTGACGGTACCTCAGATTGGTGCAATGTATAAAGGTGACCGTTCACGTAAAGAAAATCTGGTGAATTATGGTTTCCGTTTACCAAGCGCTTTAGATAACCGTCCAATGAAATTTGAAGAGTGGGAGCGAATTGTTCCGACTACGGTTTTTGTGAGTGCCACGCCAGCGCATTATGAACTGGAAAAATCTGAACAAATCGTTGAGCAGGTAGTTCGTCCGACGGGTCTGATTGATCCCGAGATTGAAGTGCGTCCAGTATTGACACAGGTCGATGATGTCTTGTCCGAGATCAATATTCGTAAACAATTGAATGAACGTGTGCTGGTGACCACCTTAACCAAGCGTATGGCAGAAGATTTAACGTCTTATTTAAAAGAATATGGCGTCAAAGTGGCTTATCTGCATTCGGATATTGATACGGTTGAACGGGTCAAGATTATCCATGAATTACGTACTGGTGTGCATGATGTACTGGTCGGGATTAACTTGTTGCGTGAAGGTCTGGATATGCCAGAAGTTTCTCTGGTGGCGATTCTGGATGCCGATAAGGAAGGTTTCCTGCGTTCAGAACGTTCATTGATCCAGACCATTGGTCGTGCTGCACGTAATGTGAAAGGTAAAGCGATTTTATATGCAGATCGTATTACGGATTCCATGCGTAAAGCGATGGATGAAACCGAGCGCCGTCGCAATAAACAGATTGAGTTTAATGAACTGCATGGCATTACGCCGCGTAGTGCAGTCCGTCAGGCGATTAAGGAAATCGATACGGGTGAAGTGTTGAGCGATGATGAGATTGATGAAAAAGTGCTTGAACAGGCACAAAGCATCAGTGCCGATGAACAACATCTTTTATCTGATCCAAAATTATTTGCGAAGCACATTAGTAAACTGGAAAAGGAAATGTTGAAAGCCTCTAAAGAACTACAGTTTGAGCAGGCGGCAAGATTGCGCGATGAAATTGTGCGTTTAAAAGCACACATGTTGCAATCTTAATTGAGCAGAGAAACCCTCAAAAGTGATACATATCGCAACAGTTTTTGTTTATTAAATAGGCTATTTTGAATGGCTAAGTATATGACTATTGATAACAAATTTTTGTTTTGAGGATTTCTCATGCCATTTATTAAAAATTTCCCGAAAGCGAGTTGGCGTTTAGCAAAGATTGCAGTGGGTGGGGCGGTTTTGACTGGATTGGCTGTTGGAACCATTGCTTATGCTCAGGCAAAGCCTTTACCGACTGTAGAAAAAGTAGAACTGGATAAATATTTAGGTGTCTGGTACGAAGTCGCTCGAAAACCGATGTTTTTTGAGCGTAAATGTGTCTATAACATTACTGCCACCTATACTGTCAATGAAAATGGCAATATTGTGGTTGATAACAAATGCTATGACAGTGAAGGAAATCTACAGCAAAGTGTGGGTGAAGCTTTTGTTGCCAATGCGCCTTTTAATACCAAATTACGAGTAAGTTTTTTACCTGAAGTGGTGCGCTGGGTGCCTATGGCACGTGGTGATTACTGGATTTTGAAACTGGATAATGACTATCAAACGGTTTTGGTGGGAGAGCCACGCCGTAAATACTTATGGGTATTGTCGCGAACACCAAATCCACACAAAGAAACCATTCATGAATATTTAAATTATGCGAAATCACTTGGCTATAATATTAGTGATGTGATTTATCCTGAACATCGTTAAAATAAGATATACTTGTTTAAAAACCATGCATGCATGGTTTTTTTATTTTTATATAGTGGATAAATCACGTATTTTTTAATTTCCCCATGTAGAGGTTCAAATTGGTTAAAGGTATCGCTTATTCAGTTTTGGCTTCTATCACATTTGGGGTTTTATATTTTTATACTCAACTCCTCGGTGCGCTGGACAGTGAGCAAACCTTTGGCTGGCGAATTATTGCGACCTTGCCTGTTTTGACACTATTTATGTGGTTTAGTGGTGATTTAGTCCATATCAAAACAATATTTAAAAGAATTTTAGCAAAACCGACATTATTACTGTTTTTAATGACCACTTCTGTGCTGACTTCAGCGCAATTGTGGCTGTTCCTGTGGGGGCCAATGCATGGTCGTGGTTTACAGGTTTCATTAGGTTATTTCCTTTTGCCTTTGGTTTTGGTGCTTGCTGGAAGTTTTCTCTATGGAGAGAAACTTTCTAAATTCCAGTATCTCGCTGTAGTGCTCGCGGTGTTTGGAGTGGGGCATGAAATTTGGCGTTTAGGCAGTATTGCTTGGGAAACGGCTTTTGTGGCATTGGGCTATGCGGCTTATTTCATCCTGCGTAAAAAAATCCAGACCGATAATTTGGGTGGTTTTTGGTGGGATATGTTAATTATTCTTCCTGTCGCCATTTTCTTTACACAAACGGGTGACATGCCTTTTCTCAAGTTTCTCGAACATCCGAGTCTGATTCTTGTGGTGATTGGTTTGGGGTTATTAAGTGCGATTGGTTTAGGCAGTTATATTCTAGCCAGCCGTTATTTGCCGCTGATTATTTTTGGTCTATTAGGCTATCTGGAACCTGTTCTGCTGGCACTGGCATCTTTGGTTTTAGGTGAGAAAATTGGCGCTGAAGAATGGCTAACTTATATCCCAATTTGGTTGGCTGTCTTTGTGTTGGTGATCGAAGGTGCGATACATCTTTATCAGCAAAACCAGCGTAAAAAACACTTGGCTCTGAACCTTCAACAATATTCCAAACGTGTCGAGGTAGAGGACAAAACTTAGAAACGCTTGAAAATCCATCAGTAATGATCAGGAAAACTGTTATGGTTGTGACGCACATCACAGCTATTATGATGATTGGAAAAGATTTTTACCTAAATTCACAAAAATAATTATAGGTATTTTATGAATTTATAGTCAATTAGGACAAAATCTTAGCTCGTTTAGCAGCTTTTGATTCAATCTTGATGATAATTCTATTACAATAATGGCGTTTTAAAAATTCACGCCCAGTATATATAAATTAGAGGACGTAACTGTGAGCAAAGAAACAATCGTTGCCCTACACGCAGAACACCAAGGTCGTTGGAAAAACCGTGAAGAAATCGCGGAACGTATGATTACCTTAATCGGTCAATTATACCGTGAGAAAAATATTGTTGTTTCTGTTTACGGTCGTTCTTTAATTAACCGTTCAGTGATCCAGATTTTAAAAACACATCGTCGTACACGTATGCTTGATGTTGAACTTTCTGTTGTAAATACCTTCCCGATTTTAGAAGCGTTAATGAAAGTTGAAAACATCGGTTCTGCTGAAGTGGATATCGGTAAACTTGCTGTTGAATATAAAAATGCAGGCGGTGATGTAGACGCTTTTGTTGCAAACGCTGTTGCTTCAATTCAAGGTAACGCAACTGCTGCTGCGCCTAAAGATGTTGTACTTTACGGTTTTGGTCGTATCGGTCGTATCTTAGCTCGTTTAATCATCAGCCAGTCTGGTTTAGGTCGTGGTTTAAGCCTTAAAGCAATCGTTGTACGTAAATCATCTGATGGTGACTTGGCGAAACGTGCTTCATTATTACGTCGTGACTCTATTCACGGTACTTTTGACGGTACAATTTCTGTAGATGAAGAAAACGAAGCAATCATTGCAAATGGTCAGTTCATCAAAGTGATTTATGCATCAAGCCCAAGCGAAGTGGACTACACTGCGTACGGTATCGAAAATGCACTTTTGATCGACAATACAGGTAAATGGCGTGATGCTGAAGGCCTGAGCCAACACTTGAAATGTGCAGGCGTTGCGCGTGTTGTATTAACAGCACCAAGTAAAGGCGAAATGAAGAACGTTGTATTTGGTGTGAACAACGGCGATATCCTAGATGAAGACAAAATCATCTCTGCTGCAAGCTGCACAACCAACGCAATTACACCTGTATTAAAAGTTTTAGACGACAAATACAAAGTATTGAATGGTCACGTTGAAACAGTTCACTCTTTCACAAACGACCAGAACTTAATTGATAACTATCATAAAGCTGACCGTCGTGGCCGTGCTGCAACGTTGAACATGGTTATCACTGAAACTGGTGCTGCTAAAGCTGTTGCTAAAGCTTTACCTGGCTTAAAAGGCAAGTTAACAGGTAACTCTGTACGCGTTCCAACACCAAACGTTTCTCTTGCAATCTTGAACTTAAACTTAGAGAAAGAAATTGATCGTGAAGAAGTGAACGAATACATTCGTCAAATCTCGATCAACTCTAAGTTACAAGGTCAAATCGGTTATACCAACTCGACTGAAGTTGTATCAAGTGACTTTATCGGTTCACGTACAGCAGGTGTATTTGATGCGCAAGCAACTATCGCTTCTGGTACACGTTTAACTGCTTATGTTTGGTATGATAACGAAGTTGGTTATAGCTGTCAGGTATTACGTATTGCTGAACAAATGTGTGGCGTAAGCTATACCAAAGTTCCTGCTGAAACAAATGCATAATTTGTTCACAGAGCAATAAAAAAAAGCCCAGTTTGAAACTGGGCTTTTTTAATGACTGTACAGAATATATGCTGAATAAAACATAAAAATCGATGAGAATGCAGGAAAAGGGAAATAATTAAACAAGGGATAGATCATTGTTGCAGTTCAGACGTTTATTCGTGGTATTTGCTTTAATTGTTGTGGCCAACTTGTGTGGTGTGTATATCGCAATGTGGGTGTTTAAGCATTTTAATATTTATATCCCATTGAAGAATCAAGATGTTGCGATTGATTTACAAGAGCCATTGCAGGTGCGGGTAAAAGTAAAAGATGCGCTCAATGTTGATGTGAATGGACGTGTTGATGCCAAGATTCCAATCAATGAGCAATTGAATGTTCCACTGACGCAAACCCTGACGCCACGTGTATATTTTGATAGTCAGGTTCCGATCAGTACTACCATTCCTGTCAAGGAAACCATTAAGGTCAATCAAAGTCTACCAATCGATACCAAAGTACAGGTTAAAATTTTAGGCAAGGATGTGACACTGCCTTTAAAAGGCTCGATTCCTTTGCAACTGGATGTACCGATTGATATTCAGGTGCCATTGCAACAAAAAGTACATTTGAAATTTGATGCACCAGTGCGCACGGTCCTCAAGGAAAACTTAAATATTCCGTTGAAAGCACAGCTGAATGCCAATATTCCGATTCAAGGCAATTTAAATGTGCCGATTACTTCTGAGCTGAATGCTTCTGTCGATGTAAAGAATACTTTACCTGTCAAAATTGCGCAGGGTGAACTTAAGATTCCTTTATCCAGTATGTATTTGGGGCGGGTAAAAACACAGGCTGTAGATGAGCCTGCAACGCCAACTGATGTCAAAGTAGGTGAGTGATGGATATAACCAAATCACTGAAAAGCCTGTTGATCAGTTTTGTGATTGTCACAACGCTGGTTGCGATCTTATTTTGGTTTTATCTGAATATTCAGGCCTCATTAATCGTTTCTGCGCAGCAAGCAGATATTCGTTTACCTGAATCATTAGGTACCAAGATTCAGGTTGGAGAACATCTGCGTGTCAAGTCAGAAGGTCAATTGAATACCGTACTGGATATTGACCGTAGTTTGGCCTTGCCTTTAAAAGGCAAATATCTGGCCGATCTAAGCTTTGAGGTCGAAACTCCGATTACGGTCGATATTAATTATGAAACCGTGCTTAAAGTCGATGATGTGGTGCCGATTGAGACCAATACAGATCTGATCTATCAAAATAAATTATTGCCGAAATTTCCGTTGAGCCTAAATATTCCAGTGAAACTGGATATCCCATTTCAATTGAAGCGAACCTATACCGTTCCTGTGAAAATTGTTTTTGATGGGCCAGTACATTTTGCCTTTGATGAGTCGATTAATCTGTCTGTAAAACATCAGTTTAAGCCCAGCTTTTATATGAATGATGCGATTAATATGAGCAAAATCTCGTCTTTTGATGCAATCATGTATAACTCGGTGCAGCAGACCAAAGCCAATCTGGATATGCAAATGGCGTTACCTTTAAAAAATGTAAAACCGTAATCGATATTTTCCAATTGTTAAAAAATGAGACGGCAAATATTCTGCCCAAATTGATATTTTTCGGTGTTGAATTGTTTAATTTGAACATTCAACCCAGAATAAATTTAAAAAAATCAATTTGCTGATTTTTCTATTCGAGAATTTTCTTAAAATGTGGCAAAATACCCCGTTTTAAAGAATTCAGAGGATTGGCACATGCGCTTTGTTGATGAAGCAGTCATTACCGTAGAGGCTGGCGACGGTGGCAATGGCGTAGCCAGTTTTCGCCGTGAAAAATTTGTCCCTTTTGGTGGCCCAGATGGCGGTGATGGGGGACGTGGCGGAAGTATTTACATCCAGGCGGATGATGATACCAGCACACTTGTAGATTACCGTTATACCCGTCGTTATCGCGCAGAACGCGGTAAAAATGGTTCGGGTGCAAACTGTTCAGGCCGTGGCGGTGAAGACGTTATTTTAAAAGTGCCAGTCGGTACAACGATTGTTGATACTGAGTCTGGCGACATTATTGGTGACTTGGTCGCTGATGGTCAACGTGTCAAAGTTGCCCAAGGCGGTGATGGTGGTTTAGGGAATACTCACTTTAAATCGTCAACCAACCGTTCACCTCGTAAATGTACACACGGGATTAAAGGCGAATATCGTGAAGTCCGTCTAGAGTTAAAAGTACTCGCAGACGTTGGCTTGTTGGGTATGCCGAATGCAGGTAAATCGACATTTATCCGTGCAGTCAGTGCGGCAAAACCAAAAGTTGCTGATTATCCGTTTACGACGATGGTCCCTAACTTAGGTGTGGTCGATGCCGATCGTCACCGTTCATTTGTGATGGCGGATATTCCAGGATTGATCGAAGGTGCAGCAGAAGGTGCAGGTCTAGGGATTCGCTTCCTTAAGCATTTGGCACGTACGCGTATCCTGTTGCATATCGTTGATGTTCAACCGATTGATGGTTCAGATCCCGCGCATAATGCAAAAGCAATTTTGGGTGAATTGGTTAAATTCTCACCAACTTTAGCAAAACTTCCAGTGGTGCTGGTTCTAAACAAACTTGACCAGCTTCCTGAAGAATCTAAAGAAGAGTGGTGTCAGCACATTCTTGATGAATTGCAATGGAAAGGGCCTGTATTTAAAACTTCTGGTTTGATGTCTGAAGGCACCAAAGAGGTTGTGTACTATTTAATGGATCAGATCGAACAACAACGTGAACGCGAAGTTGAAGATCCAGAGTACGCAGCAGAAGTTAAAGCATTCCGTGAGCAGCTTGAAGCTGAAACACGTGAACAAACCATCGCAGCTAAAGAAGCCTATCGTGCCATGCGTAAAGCTCAGCGTGAAGCTGGTCTGGACGATGACGAAGACTTTGATGACGATGAGGATGAAGGCGATGTAGAAAGTATCTACATTCGTGACTAGTAAACCGAGGGAAAAATGATAGAAGTGGTCGATGGGCAACGTCAGCTCAATGCGTGTAAACGAATCGTTGTTAAAATCGGATCATCTTTACTCACTGCAAATGGGCAAGGTCTAGATTTAAATGCAATTTCGCATTGGGCGAAACAGATTGCAGATCTACACAATGCTGGACATGAAATTATTCTCGTGTCTTCAGGTGCAGTCGCAGAAGGGATGGTACGCATGAAACTTGCGAGTCGACCCACCGATCTACCCAGTTTGCAAGCTTGTGCGGCCATTGGCCAAATGGGCCTGATCCATACTTGGTCAAGTGTGCTTGATCAACATGGCATCCAGACCGCACAGGTTTTACTCACGCATGATGATCTTGCTGATCGTCGTCGTTACCTCAACTCATGTGATGCATTGCAGAATCTGATTGATTGGCATGTGATTCCAGTCATTAATGAAAATGACACCGTATCTACGGACGAAATCCGTTTTGGTGATAATGACACCTTGGCTGCTATGGTTGCGGGTCAGGTACATGCAGAATTACTCATTATTCTGACAGATCAGCAGGGGATGTTTGATTCTGATCCACGTAGTAATCCAGATGCGAAACTGTTTTCAGCCGTTCGTGCACTTGATGATAGCCTGTTCGAGATGGCAGGCGGCGGTGGTGTACTGGGTCGTGGCGGTATGATGACTAAGGTTCGTGCAGCGCGTCTCGCAGCGAGATCAGGTTGTCCGACATTGATTGCCAGTGGTGAAAGTGACAATGTACTTGCGCGTTTGATGGCGGGCGAGATGCTGGGCACTTTATTTACGACAGACAATGATCGAGTCACAGCACACCAACAATGGCTTGCAGCGCATTTGCAAACGGCAGGGCGTTTAGTGATTGATGATGGTGCCGTTGAAGCGATTAAGCGCAAGCACCGTAGTCTTTTACCTGTGGGTGTGAAAGCGATTGAAGGACATTTTGATCGTGGTGATGTGGTGGAATGTGTTGATAAAAACGGTGGTCGTATTGCGGTCGGACGTGTCAATTTTAGCTCACGTTCAGCAGAAATGATCAAAGGTTTATCATCAGAAAAAGTCTATCAGGTGTTAGGTGAAGCACGTTCGCTTGAAATGATTCATCGAGATCATATGGCGATTTATTAAATTGTCATCCATAAAAAAGCCCGCTTTAAGCGGGCTTTTTTATATCTACTGATTTTGCATATTTGGAATCCAGAACTGGTAATCCTTTTTGCTCACCCATCATATAAGGGTAGTCTGCAAGTGAAAGCATCTCTAAATCTTCTTCACTATTGCCATAGGCATAAACCGCATGATAATCGTCTAAATGATACTTTTCTAAAATACGGATTTTCTTCTGGTCGCAACTACAATCTTCGGAACTATATTTTCCTGTTAACAGACCATTTGTTGTTTCGGTCTGGGTGCAGATTAAATCAATCTTGAGCACATCACAGATTGGAGCGAGATAAAGGTCAACTGAAGCTGATACTAGTACCACATGATCACCGCGTTGTTGGTGTTGTCGGAGCTGATTAAGTAAATCAGGATCTAATTTTTTTAATAATTTTTGAGTATATTCCTGTGCTAATTTTTCCACAAAGTCGATCGGTGTGTCTTTAAACATGGTTTCAAATAGACGTGGTCGCATTGCATGTGCAGGGTAAAGGCGTAAATAGTAGGCCTGAATCCAAGGCAGGATTTTCAGACCTCTTTTAACAATGTGGCGTTTTGATAGTGCAAAGAAAATAAATCCCGTGAAACTGTCTTTGGGATAAAGTGTTCCATCAAAATCAAATAAGGCAAGATTTACAGTTTTATACGTTTCGCTCTTTGCATGCATGTTTCATATCGTCCATTTACACGACTTGCGAACCAATTGGTATTGTAATCACGGCTGAGTTTAGGCCCTGAAATAATCACCTCAGGCATAATTGCATAAATTGGTTCTTTATTGGTTTTCGTTTGATATAGTTTTTGAACCGCTAGGTAAGTCTGTGTATCTTCAAATTTTCTCTCTTTTTCTTTCTTTAAATCCGCACGAATTTGACGTGGCGTCACCAAAATCCTATTACTGGTAAATGCAGCAATAATTTCTTTTTCTGACTGGCTCAATGCGGATTGTGGATTACCATCTTTATTATAAAGTAATAAATCGCCATCTAAATCAAGATCTTTATCTTGTATCACTTCAAGCATCTTTTGAAAAGCAGCATTACGGCTTGAATACATCCCTGAATTATAGTCTGCAAAGCGATAAATGGCTTTGTCATAATCGGTCGAATATTCCATCAGGCGATGAATGCCATAATATAACCCACCATATTGGGTATAGAGGTCATCACGCAATTCTGCAATATTGCCACTTTGGCGCTTATGCTCTTTGGCATAGTTAATATGTACTTGCATCGAACCCAGCGTGGTGATCGGATTCATTTTCTCGCCAATGTCTTGGCCAATTAATTTAGCAGCACCAGTTAAAGCACTTACATGATAATGCTTAGACATATAGTCAAAGATTTCACGATAGAGGAGATCCAGCTCGCGTTCAGTTTTTACTTTGCGCATCTGACTCATGTAATTATTTTCTGGAGATGGCTGATTTTTCAACACATCTTCGAAATAACCTGCCACCGTACCGCCAATGGTTTCACCTAACTTGGCTTCGAACTTTTCCTTGAGTCGGGTATTGATTTCCTGAACCGCTTTTTCACCTAAGCCTGGAACAGCAGGGTCGGCAACAAAGTTAGATTCCTGATCCACGACCGCCACAATGCTGCACACATTTTGCTTGGATTTCGGAATACTCAATTGTTGCATGATATCAAAAATATCTTGCGACCATGACTCACGATCATTTACACGCGGCGGAAGAACTTTTTTGATCTGTTCTGCCTTCATTTCAGGTTCTTTACTATTTGACCACCAAGCATTATCGCCACAAGCAGTTAAGCTTATGCTAATTGCCAACAGGCTAAATGTTTTGAGTAGAGGACGAGTCGAAACAGATTTGTTCATAATGAAGACAACACCGCACAAAAAGATGAGCCGAACGGGCGAATGAAGTATACTATGTTGGTCAGAAATTGTAAGAAAATATATGTATATTGGTTCGTATCAACTGTCAAATAATTTGATCGTTGCCCCAATGGCCGGCGTCACCGATAGACCCTTCAGGACGCTTTGTAAGTACTTTGGTGCAGGACATGCAGTCAGTGAAATGATGACTGCAGACAAGACCTTGCGCATGAGCAAGAAGAGTCTTTATCGGGCCAATTTTGATGGTGAGCTTGCACCAATTTCCGCGCAAATCGCAGGTTCTGATCCTGAACAACTGGCGGAAGCGGCACGTTATCAGGTGGCAAATGGGGCACAAATTGTTGATATCAATATGGGTTGTCCAGCCAAAAAAGTCTGCAATAAATTGGCAGGTTCGGCGTTATTACAAGATGAAGATCTCGTCGCCCGTATTCTGGATGCCGTGGTCGCAGCCGTTGATGTGCCTGTAACCTTGAAAACCCGTTTGGGTTTTTTAAATGGTCATGAAAATATTTTACGTGTGGCCAAACGTGCCGAAGAGTCAGGAATTGCTGCCTTAGCTTTACATGGTCGTACCCGTGAAGATATGTATTTAAATACGGCACGTTATGAACTGATCAAGCAGGTGAAAGAGCTGATTGATATTCCATTGATTGCCAATGGTGATATTGATAGTCCTGAAAAAGCTAAATATGTGCTGGATTACACAGGCGCAGATGCCATTATGATCGGGCGTGCTGCTCAAGGCCGACCATGGATCTTTCGGGAAATTGCTCACTATTTAAAAACAGGCGAGCATCTTGCCGCGCCAGATATTGCAGAAGTTAAGGCAGTTTTATTGGGACATCTGGCTGAACTGTATGAGTTCTACGGTGAGTATTCTGGCTGCCGTATCGCGCGTAAGCATATAGCTTGGTACACCAAAGGTTTACGCTCAAGTAATGAATTTCGTCAGAATATGTACAAAGTGGAAAATACCGCGGATCAGGCAAAAGTCGTTGAGAGCTACTTTGATCAATTACTGGATCAAGGGCAGCGGATGAGTGATGTGCAGGCTGAGCAAGTCAATTTGCTGGATATCAAGTAATTAGTCTTGTTGATGTAAAAAAGCCTGTAATCAATTACAGGCTTTTTATTTGATTATTCTAAGTGAGCAGTAATTTTTTGCAGAATTTGCAGAATCACATCAAATTCACTTTGTAATGGCGTACTTTTACGTGTTACCAATGCCAGCGTACGGCTTGGGGCAGCTTCAATCGATTTCACGTCAATATCTTCATTAAAGTGAATCATGCTGTTTTTCAAGGCAATCTCTGGTAACAGGGTAAAGCCAAGATCAGACGAAACCATTTCCACCAGTGTTGGCAATGAGCTCGCTTTTAAACGATGATCATTTTTACGCTCACCTACAGGGCAGGCACTTAAAGCATGATCACGTAAACAGTGTCCTTCTTCAAGCAACATCAAACGTGATAAATCGAGGTCATCGAGAGAGTTTGCATTCGCCGCATTGGTATCTTTTTTGTTGTACACCAAGAACAAATGTTCTTTCGCAATTTCGGCAACTTTAAGGCTGCGTGTGTCGAAAGGAAGAGCCAGTACAATCATGTCCAGATTGCCGTGCTCCAGCTTTTCTACAATTTTTTCACTTTGAGCTTCATGTAGATGCAACTGGATTTTTGGCAATTGTTGATGCACTTCTTCCAGCAACTGCGTCAGGATAAATGGCGCAATGGTTGGAATAATACCAAGATGCAAATCACCTGTGAGTGGTTCGCTCATTTCACGGCTTAAGCGCATCAAATCCTGAGCATCGGCAAGTAGTACGCGGGCACGTGCCACAACCTGTTCACCCAAAGGTGTTAAACGGACGTTTTGACGATCACGCTCAACTAAGACGCCACCTAATAAGCGCTCTAATTCCATGATGCCGCCAGACAGAGTCGACTGGGTGACAAAGGAACGACGCGCTGCTTCAGTAAAATGTAAAGTTTCTGACAACGTAACTAAATATGATAGCTGTCTTAATGAGGGTAATGCAGCCATAGAGTCCTAGTGTGATGATCTAAAGTGGTGAGCAAACAAACCACTAAGTTGTGGAATGAAATGTGCAGGAATATCATGCCCCATTCCTTGGATTAATTCAAACTTAGCACCAGAAATTGCTTTTGCAACAGCTTTCCCGTGACTTGGTGGTAACAGTCGGTCTTTTGATCCGTGTACAACCAGTGTCGGCTGAGTCATCGTTTTGTTCAATGGTAACAGAGAACCCGTACATAATATTGCTAAAAACTGTTGAAGTACACCCGCTGGATAAAAACTACGACGATATAATTTGCGAATGGTTTGAATTGATTCAACCGGATTGACATAACCTGGCGAACCAATAATACGGAAAACATTCAGGCTGTGATTGATAATGGTTTCTTCATCATGTGCAGCTGGCTTACCGAGTAGGCTAAAAAGTTGTTTCGGATAAGGTGGTGGTAGAAGCGGTTGATTATTGCTGGTAAATAATAAGCCAACCTTTTCTACTTTTTCTGGATATTTTGCCGCAACAATTTGTGAAATCATACCGCCCATAGAGGCACCCAGAATATAGGTTTTCTCTAGGCCAAGCTGATCAATCAGCATCGCAACATCATCCGCCATATCATAAAGCGTGTAGGGCGCACCTTCATTACCCAGACCGAACATAAAGCGGCTCATCAATTTCATGGTATTGAGCCTTTTGCCTTTATTACGGATTTTAGAAGAGAGACCGATGTCACGGTTATCAAAACGGATGACTCGGAAGCCTTGATCAATCAGTGCCTTACAGAAAAAATCAGGCCAGAATAACATTTGTGCGCCTAAACCCATGATCAGTAAAATCGTTGGGTGTTCAGGATTACCACCAATTTCAACATGCAATTCAATGCCATTGCCCAAAGTTACTTTGGTTTCTTGCATAAAGGAAGCGTATGGCGACACATTAAACTGGAGGGCACTGTTCATGATATTCGTTCCGAATTGAATTCTTTTTATCGCTTAAGGGCTTGCTGGACATTCTTTTCTCAGCAAACCCTCGTATTTAAAACCTAAACCTGTGCTGGAATCAAGTCCGGAACCAGTTTGGTTAAGGTTAAACGTTGTTTACCCGCAGTTGCACCTAACAGAACAAATCCTCTTAAGGTACCTTCGCCATCTGCGGCTTTCGCAAGCATCCCATCTTCAAATTCTTCAGTTTCCCAGTTCACCTCAACATCCAGTGGTGCTGGTAATACGGTTAATGGTGCGGCAGGGGTTTTCACTGCGACTGGCATGGCAGGGTAGTGAACAGCAGTACTTTGACCACTCAAGGTTTTTGCTAAGGCACGGGCTTGTTGCATGATCGGCATGACAAATGGAAGCAAAGTACCATTCACTTCAGCACAGTCACCCACGGCATAAATATCAGCCTGATTGGTTTCTAATAAAGTATTGGTAATGATGCCACGACTGGTCTGGATGTCTGCTGCCTTAGCTAAAGCAATATTTGGCTGTAAACCAATTGCAGAAAGGACAATATCTGCAACTAAGGTTTGACCATTGGCTAAAGTGACTGCATAGTCTTCGCCATCATTAATTTTCGTGACTTTTTCAACGGTCGTTGAAAGGGCAAATTTAATGCCTGCCTGTTCTAAATTGGTTCTAAATGCATCTGCCACATGGTTTGGCAATAAACGACCTAAAGGCTGTGGTGCAAGATCAATGACCGTTACTTCATAATCACTGTGCAGTAAGTCATTGGCAAATTCACAGCCAATCAGGCCGGCACCCAGAATCACAACACGTTTGTCTTTACGTTTCGAAAGATTTTCACGGAAAGTACGATAGTCAATCAGGGAGTTCACTACGTGGATGTCTTCGCTACCGTCACCCGCAATCGCTAAACGGATTGGATTTGCGCCGACTGCGAGGACCAATTTTGAATAAGGTTGGGTAATGCTTTCGCCATTTTTTTCTAAAATAATTTCATGTTTTTCGGCATGGATTTCTTTGACCCAAGTTTCTGCTTCGATGCGCATATTCAATTGGGTCGCCATTTTTGCAGCATCGCCTAACGCAATTTGTTCGGGTGCTTTTTTACCTGCAAAGGCATTTGATAATGTTGGTTTTGCATAATTTACCGCATCGTCCGCACAGATCATGACCAGCTCTTGCTCTGGGCTTAATTTGCGAAATTCTCGTGCAACGGTATATCCAGCCATACCTGATCCGATGATGACGATAGGGTGCATTATATTCTCCAGTATTTTCTTATGTAAAAATGAACACTCAGAAAAAAAGACCATGATTCTCATAGTCTTTTTTCTTTAATCTTTAGATTTCAACCATTTCAAAATCAGCTTTTGAAACGCCGCAATCTGGGCAAGTCCAGTCATCAGGAATATCTTCCCATTTGGTTCCTGCTGCAATGCCGTCTTGTGGCCAACCTTCTGCTTCGTCGTAAATCCAACCACAAACGATACATTGATATTTTTTCATGTGACTCTCCAAACTGATCGGTATGCTCAAGTTGCCTTTCAGTAAAACTATTCCGTAATGTCGCTATGATCGCTGCAAGAGGAACTAACTTATGTTAATCGGGAATTAGATTTTTACGCAGAACGACATTTAAGTAAAGTAAATGCAAGAGTTTAATCATTTATTCAAAAAGCGATATGGCAATTCTATCTGAAAGTCTTGTTATTTGAGCAATTGCTCTAAATTTTTATCAAAAGTTCAGGACTTATATAATGAAAAAAGCCAATCGTATAAAAATAGTATGTATAAAAAACAAACATTCAAAATCAAGTTATGATGAAGAAAACAACGATAGAAGGAGAATAACGCATGGAAACCTTATCTTATAATATTAAAATTTATGCGACCCCTGAAAAAGTCTGGCAGGTGCTTTGGTCACCTGAAAGTTATCCAGAATGGACCAAATTCTTTGCCTGTGATTCCACCATGAAAACAGACTGGAAAATAGGGGGTAGAACTTATTTTGGTGATGGTAAAGGCAATGGCATGGTCTCTACCATTGAAAGTCTGGATGAACCGAAAGAGGTTGTGTTTAAACATCTGGGAATGATCAAGAATGGTCAGGAAGATTTGGACAGTGATGAAGTCAAAGACTGGGTAGGTGCTTTGGAAAAATATATGTTGTTTGATTTTAATGGCGAAACGCAACTGCATGTTGAAGTGGATATTCAGCCAGAGCATGTAGAATTTATGAATAAAGGCTTTGATCAGGGACTCGCCATGGTCAAACATCTGGCTGAAAAATAAACTCTGAGAATGTTGATTTAACAAGGCCAACTGTTGCGTAATCTCGATTCAAAATTGATAAATATTCATTTTTTTGAATTGTCTGATTGAAATAATACGAAAATGGGTTGTGATCTGCTATTCTATGTCACTTCATTTTTTACTTAATCGAGGCAGAGATGACGCAACAAAACGCTCAATCGACTTCTGAACAAACACTTTCCGAAAACGATTTAATCGCACAGCGTCATGCCAAGTTAAAGCAAATCCAAGAGACTGCAAAACAAACGGGTAAGAGCCCGTGGCCAAACACGTTTAAACGTGAACACTATACAGCTGATTTGCAAGAACAATTTAAAGATCAAGATAAAGCACAAATCGAAGGTGCTGAAAAAGTTTATGTCAAGGTTGCTGGTCGTGTGATGCTTAACCGTGGATCATTTATCGTGATTCAGGACATGACAGGTCGTATCCAGCTTTATGTCGATCGTAAAGGTTTACCAGCAGACGTTTTAGAAACGATCAAGAGTCTGGATCTTGGCGATATTATTGCTGCTGAAGGCTATATCGGCCGTTCTGGTAAAGGTGACTTATATGTACACCTTGAAGGCTTTGAATTACTGACTAAATCACTACGTCCACTGCCAGACAAATTCCATGGTTTAACTGATACTGAAGCGAAATATCGTAAACGTTATCTCGACCTGATTGTAAACGAAGAAACGCGTAAGACCTTTGAGATTCGTGCCAAAGTGGTAGCGGGTATCCGTGCATTCTTAACCAATGAACGTTTCATGGAAGTTGAAACGCCAATGATGCATGTGATTCCAGGCGGCGCATCTGCGAAACCGTTTGTCACGCATCACAATGCATTGGATATGGAGCTTTATCTCCGTATCGCACCAGAACTTTATTTGAAACGTTTGGTTGTTGGTGGTTTCGAGCGTGTGTTTGAAATTAACCGTAACTTCCGTAACGAAGGTGTTTCAACACGTCATAACCCAGAATTCACCATGATCGAATTCTATCAAGCTTATGCTGACTATAAAGACTTGATGGTATTGACTGAGAACATGCTTGAAAAGCTGGCAATTGATATTTTAGGTACTACTGATGTGCCGTATGGTGAAGAAGTTTATAGCTTCAAAGGCCCATTCAAGAAAATCTCAATGTTTGATGCGATTCTTGAACATAACCCTGATTTCACCCCTGAAAATGTCAATGATCGTGAGTTCTTGGCGAAATTTACTCAAGAAGTGTTAAAAGAGCAGGTTAAACCTGGTTTTGGTTTAGGTAAGTTGCAAACGATCGTGTTTGAAGAAACGGTAGAAACCAAGTTACGCCAGCCAACATTCATTACTGAATATCCAGCTGAAACCTCACCGCTTGCACGCCGTAATGACGACAATCCGCATATTACGGATCGTTTCGAATTCTTTATCGGTGGTCGTGAGTTAGCCAATGGCTTCTCGGAGTTAAATGACCCGATTGATCAGGCTGAGCGCTTCCAGGCACAGGTTGCTGAAAAAGATGCAGGTGATGATGAAGCAATGCATTACGATGCTGACTTTATTGAAGCATTGGAATATGGTTTACCGCCTACAGCAGGTCAGGGTATTGGTATTGACCGTTTGGTGATGTTATTTGCTAATGCACCAAGTATTCGTGATGTACTTTTATTCCCGCATATGCGCCGTAAAGATTAATATTCTTTATCTTAAAAAAGCCACGTTTAGCGTGGCTTTTTTTATGCTTGAATGAATTATTCAGCTTGCATTTCTTTTGCTAACTTTTCTGCGGCTTGCATAATTTTTGGTGTAACGCTATCCATTCGTTTATAGCCCACTTGCATGCTTTTTTGCATCACGATTGGCATTTTATCAATCATGGATTGCCCTACAGGCGTTTTATAGAATTGGATCATGCCGTCAATTTCCTCTTGGGTAAATTCTTCGGCATAGATTTTAATCATTTCTGGTTCTAATTTTGCCCATGTCAATTCCTCTTGCATAATTTTGCCGAGTTCCTGAGAATAATTAACCATGGCAAGCTCTTGTTTTGTAGTTAATTTTTTGCCTTGAGTGATCTTATCCATATTTGAATGCATCATGCTATTCATCTGCTGACTCATTTGACCAAGAAATTGTTCTGACTTGGTTATTTTTAATAACTCTTTTACAGATTGGTTTGATGCGGGCTGAGCAAACGCAGGAATTGAGATTGCTACCGCAATAATAAATGTCGCAATAATTTTCATTATTTGATTTCAGTCGTGTTATAGGTGAAATAAATGTTACTGACAGGCATCAATTATTGTCAATTTTATCCTGCATGTTAAAAAATGTAATTGTTTCGTTTGACGATTGAAATGTGCTCATAAACCAACGATCATGTGTCCATAAATAAATTTGAGAACAGTCTGGACATGTTTTTAAAAAAATCGCTTTGTATCGCATTATTTGCTGCTCTTTCTTCTCCTGTATTTGCTCAGGGTCTTGTACTCAACGATGAAAATTTAAGAACGGATTTAAACTGGTTAAACCAGCAAGGTGTCATCCAAATCAGTACATCGACTTGGCCAATGAGCGGTGATGAAATTCAACGTGCATTGTCACAAGCAAAAGTGAGCAATAACACGCAGCAGAAAGTCATTAACTCTGTATTGAATGCATTACAGGCAGATAATGAAACAGTCAAAGTCGGTTTACATGCAGGTACTGATCTTAAAACTGTTCCTCAGGCTTTTGGTGATAACCAGAAATCTCAATATCAGGCAGCTGTTGAGTTTAATGCAGGTGGCGAGAATTGGGATGCCAAACTGCGTGTCAATGGAGAGAAAGATCCATTGATTGATAATGGAAACGACGTCAATGTCGAAGGTTCGTATATCGCAGGTAAACTTTGGAACCAATGGATTGTCGCTGGTCAAATTCCGACGTATTGGGGACCGGGACATGATGGCAGCTTGATTCGTGGTGATGCCAGCCGTCCAGTATATGGTGTGACAATGCAACGTGCAGTTCAAGATGCATTTGAAACCAAATGGTTGTCTTGGATTGGGCCGTGGCAATATCAGGCTTTTGCTGGTCAGTTAGATGATTATAAAGCTGTTCCCGACACAAAATTAATTGGTTTGCGCTTAACTGCACGACCATTTCCAGCTTTAGAACTCGGTGCTTCACGTGCGATTCAGTGGGGTGGAGAAGGACGACCTGAAAGCTTTAGCTCATTATGGGATGCTTGGACAGGCACCAAAGACAATGGTGGTACAGGTAAAGAAGATCCATCTAACCAGATTGCGGGCTTTGATGGTCGCTTATTCTTACAACCATTATTTAATGTGCCAGTTAGTTTATATACACAATTTGTAGGTGAAGATGAAGCAGGTGGTCTACCTGCAAAATATATGTACCTCGGTGGTGCCGATTTCTCATCAAGCTATAAAAATATGCCGTACCAACTCTACGCAGAATGGGCGGACACACGTACCAATGGCGAAGCAAAAGGTATTTCATATAGCCATACCACATATAAAGATGGTTACTACCAGCATGGGTTCCCATTAGGTCATGCAATGGGTGGCGATGGTCAAATGTATTCGGTTGGTGGTGATATTCGTTTTGATGTGATGAATCGCCTGAGTGGACGTTTACTATATGCAAATGTCAGTCAAACAAGCCGTGTCGAATTGAATAACGATGCATTTCCTAAAGCAGATAAGATTAAAGGTTTAGATGTAACCTGGACACATTATCTAAAACCAACAATTCCATTGAAAGTGAATGGTTGGGTGAGTGATTCTGACCTACATGGCAGTGATGGTGGTGTTTCTGTAGGCGTTGAAATTCCATTAGAAACAAAAATGTTCCGCTTTTAAACAAAGTTGAGCCGATAAAAAAGAAGTCCAGATGGGCTTCTTTTTTTTAATTTATTCATGTGAAAGTGGTTGTATTGATATTCCATAAACTTATTTTCATATCATAATTTTGCATATTGATATGAAAAAACAAGCTAAAGAATCGAATCTAAATTATTATAATGAATATCCTTTACTCGATCGTGAAAGTAGCGCGAGTAAGAATCTTGATATCATGAAAAATTGGAGTTGTTATGGCACTCGTTCCTCCACACAGTCTTCAAAGTGGTGGTTTGATACTACTTATAGATTTTATGGATAGCATGGATAAGGGGGAAATTGTACATGACTGAAAATAGATTAACGCACCTCAAGCAACTTGAGGCAGAAAGTATTCATATTATTCGTGAAGTTGCAGCCGAATTTGAAAATCCTGTGATGCTTTACTCAATTGGTAAAGACTCAGCAGTGATGTTGCATCTTGCACTCAAAGCTTTCTATCCGGCAAAACTTCCATTCCCGTTGTTGCATGTAGATACGGGCTGGAAGTTTAAAGACATGATCGCTTTCCGTGACAACATGGCAAAAACACACGGCTTTGATTTGATCGTTCACCAAAATGTTGAAGGTCGTGATGCAGGGATCAATCCATTTGATCACGGTAGTTCAAAATATACCGACATCATGAAAACCCAAGGTTTAAAGCAAGCCTTGGATAAGTATCAGTTTGATGCTGCATTTGGTGGCGCTCGTCGTGATGAAGAAAAATCACGTGCCAAAGAACGTGTGTATTCGTTCCGTGATAGTAAGCATCGTTGGGATCCTAAGAACCAGCGTCCAGAACTTTGGAATCTTTACAACGGTAAAGTGAACAAGGGTGAGAGTATTCGTGTATTCCCATTATCGAACTGGACTGAGTTAGATATCTGGCAATATATTTATCTGGAAAATATCCAGATTGTTCCTCTTTATTTCTCTGCAGTTCGTCCTGTGGTTGAACGCAGTGGCACGTTGATCATGGTGGATGATGAACGTATGCGCTTAAAAGAGGGTGAAGTTCCACAAATGAAATCGGTACGTTTCCGTACACTTGGCTGTTATCCGTTAACAGGGGCAGTTGAGTCTGAAGCAGATACCTTGCCTGAAATTATTCAGGAAATGCTTTTAGCAACCAGTTCTGAGCGTCAGGGTCGTATGATTGACCACGACGAAGCGGGCTCGATGGAAAAGAAAAAGCAAGAAGGTTATTTCTAGTTTCCTTAAGCAAGTCCCTCTTTTTAAAGAGGG
The DNA here is from genome assembly GCF_001605865.1 of Acinetobacter sp. NRRL B-65365. Classification (NCBI taxonomy): domain Bacteria; kingdom Pseudomonadati; phylum Pseudomonadota; class Gammaproteobacteria; order Moraxellales; family Moraxellaceae; genus Acinetobacter; species Acinetobacter sp. NRRL B-65365. The sequence goes on from NZ_LRPD01000022.1 coordinate 93,238, forward strand.
ATTTAGGGGGATTAAAAGCGATTTCTAAAGAATATGTGGAGTTTTGAGCAATGTCTCATCAATCAGATCTTATTAGCCAAGATATCTTGGGTTATTTAAAACAACATGAACAAAAAGACTTATTGCGCTTTTTGACTTGCGGTAACGTCGATGATGGTAAAAGTACTTTAATTGGTCGTTTACTTTACGATTCAAAATTGATTTATGAAGATCAATTGCAAGCCGTAACACGCGACAGTAAAAAAGTGGGAACTACAGGTGATGCACCTGACCTTGCTTTGCTGGTCGATGGTCTACAGGCGGAACGTGAGCAGGGTATTACCATTGATGTGGCTTATCGCTATTTCTCTACTGAAAAGCGTAAGTTCATCATTGCGGATACGCCTGGACATGAACAATACACACGTAACATGGCAACAGGTGCATCCACTGCCGATCTTGCCATTATCTTGATTGATGCGCGTTATGGTGTGCAAACGCAAACTCGCCGTCATTCATTTATTGCTAGCTTACTTGGTATTAAAAATATCGTTGTTGCGATCAATAAAATGGACTTGGTTGAATTCTCTGAGGCACGTTTCAACGAAATTCAGGTTGAATATGATGCATTCGTAAGCCAACTCGGCGATCGTCGTCCTGAGAATATTTTATTCGTGCCTATCTCGGCATTGAATGGCGATAACGTTGTTAATCCATCTGCAAGCACGCCATGGTACAAGGGTCAAACCTTGATGAGCATTCTTGAGTCTGTGGAAATTAAGCGCGAATCAAATAAACATGAATTCCGTTTCCCAGTTCAGTATGTAAACCGTCCAAACCTTGATTTCCGTGGTTTTGCGGGAACGATTGCATTAGGTGCAATCAATGTAGGTGATGAGATTGTTGCATTGCCATCAGGCAAGAAATCAACGGTGAAAGAGATTGTCACTTTTGATGGCAATCTTGAGCAGGCCGTTGCAGGTCAGGCCGTGACTTTAACTTTAAATGATGAAATTGATATTTCTCGTGGTAACGTTTTAGTCCGTGCGGGCGAGCAGCCTTTGATTTCACGTAGTGTACGTGCTTCAGTGGTCTGGATGAATGAACATCCATTGGTGAAAGGTAAGCTATACAACGTCAAAATTGGTACGCAAACTGTTCCGGCTAAAGTCACTGCAATTAACTTCCGTGTCAATGTAAATACATTAGAGCATACGCAAGTTGAAGAGCTTGAACTGAATGCAATTGCGGATGTAGTGGTTGAGTTTGATGCACCAGTAGTCTTTGACCAATATCAAGACAGCCGTTATACAGGTTCATTTATCTTTATTGACCGTTTAAGCAACGTCACTGTTGGTGCAGGTATGGTTGAAGCGGCAGTTGAATGGACTACACATAGTAATCCTGTGACTGCGGAAGATCGTGCTGCCCGTTTAGGTCAAAAGCCTGCGGTAATTGGTGTTTCTGCACAGTTGATTGAGAAAGCTCAAGCTTTAGAGAGTTTATTGATTCAGCAAGGTGTGGTTGCGATTGCAAAAGCTAATTTAACGGCTGAGCAAATTGCATTGTTACGTGAAACAGGTGTGGTGGTTATTACGACAACTGTTGAAGGTACAGATACTGATATTACGGCAGAAACGGTTGAAGAAGCCGCTGAGAAAGTTGTGGAGTTGGTTCGTCTTTAATAGACTGAATTGATTTGAAAAAACCCGCGTAAGCGGGTTTTTTTATGCTTATGGCTTTAACCGTCTAATAATAAATCATTTAAAATATATATGATATTTCACATAAAATATTTCTCTATACAATGCCTGCCTTAGAGAGGTATTTATGAAAAAAATATTATTTTTAATGGGTTTATGTCTGGCTTTTAATGTTGAGGCCAAACAGGTAGGGAATAGCACAGCGGCAATTAAACGAAAAATTATTCAAGAATCTATTGAGAGCTATCCAGGTAATTGCCCATGCCCCTATAACACTGCACGTAATGGCAGTCGCTGTGGAAAACGTAGTGCCTATAACCGTGCAGGCGGATACACACCTTATTGTTATCCAGAGGATGTGAGTGATCGAAAGGTAAAAGAGTATAAAGAAAAGAAAAACTTAGCCTGAAAAAAAAGCCCCTGCAATAGGGGCTTCTTAATAAATCAAAGCTGCCTTTTTAAAAGGCATGCATGGATAATCTACAAATATATTGTTGGGGATCTAAAGGATAGTTTTTAATTAGTTTTAAGAAAACAGCCTGATCACCCTGATACAAAGCACGAGTTGCTTCTTCGTAATTGGGCATGTTGCCTAACATCGCCGACATAAAGCGATCAGTGGCTTGCTTGGCAAGCATGATATTGCTTTCAGATGCTGGGTCATTCAATTCCTTATCTATCAGCTTTCGAATCACGGCTGATGCACTGGCACTCTGTTGGTCTAACCAGTCCCAATGTTTTTTTTGTAAAGTAATTTCACGAGAGATAACGCCGAGCTTCGGTCGCCCAACTTTTTTTGCTGGCTCTGGCTCGCTATAACGTTGTTGGATTTCTTGTTCAGAACCAGAAAGATCAAGATCAATTTGTCGACCAGTTTGATCATTGAAAATCAAAATATTCTCGGCAGTTTCAGAAAGATGTTTGAGCTTTAATGCAATGTCAGGAAGTTGCGCTTGAGCAATCAGCGTGTGACCTGAAAAAGCAGTATAGGTATTTTGAGTATTCATTTTATTTAAATAGTTTTATACGGGTAAAATAATATTATCAGGGTAAAAATAAATTAGCAAACAAATTCATTCATCTTCTAAAAGCAACCTGAACTCGTTGGGGTAAATTTTGCAAACCAATATAAAAAATTATGCAGATAGAATGCCAATTTTCATTTTTATTCTGCTTTGATAACGCTTTTATGAGACAATGTTTCTTTATTTATGTGTATAAGGTCTCCCATGATTGAGCAATCTCCTGAATCTTTAAGCGATATCGAAGTTTTAGACATTTTACAGTCTATGAAAAAAGATAAGCTGGATACGGAAGCAAATGAGATTATCCGTAATGGGGGGAAAGCTGGTCGTCAAGAAGCACATAAACAAGCTTTGGTTGCACTGAATACAAGTTTTGAAGACAAGTTCGTTGAAGCTGTAACATTGGCATTAGGTTTAAATTCAGGCCAAGCTAAAAAAATTCGTTATAAAAAAGACCGTATTCGCATTTTAAAAGCGCGTGGAATTGATTATTTAGCTATTGATGGTGCAGAAACTGCACAGGTGCTTGCTCAGGTTGCACAGGCTATTGGTCGTGAAGATGCGACGGTGACTCATGACTTGCACAATATTTTTCCATTTTGGAAAGAAGGCTGGCCAATGGTTCAATTCGACAATGCGTACAAGATTTTGGCAGAAGATATTACCATCCATTATCAAGCGACTTTGGATACATTGTTGGCACAACTCGGCGGAAACTAAGCGCGGATAGTAGCCCGTTCTGCTCATCGTCAAACATAACAAGGATTGTTAGTTTATGAGTTCATTTCCTCGTATTCCACCTGAAGCATTAAATGTATTACGTGAAGGGCAGTTGATTGATGCCATCAAGATTACACGTGAGCAAACAGGATTGGGTTTAAAGGAATCAAAAGATTTAATCGATCAGTATTTGCAAGAACACCCACAAGAACAGGCCCATGTGCAGGAGCAGTTGGCGCAGAAAAGTCGTGGTGGAATAAAGGTTATTGTCTTTATTATTGTGATATTGGCTGTTCTGATTTGGTTTGTAATGAAATAAATAAAGCCCGTAAATCGGGCTTTTATTTTTGATCTTTGCTTAGTCTTCGGAAGTGGTGAGAGACTCATTTTCCTGACTTGGTAAAACTTGTGTAACAAGTAATTGGTCAATTTTATAATGGTCAATATCGACCACTTCAAACTTGAATCCAGCATATTCTACGGCATCAGCAGGACGCGGAATCTTACGTAGGCGATACATAATAAAGCCAGCAATAGTTTCGTAATTCTCATTTTCAGGAAACTCTTCAATTTCCAGAACATGTTTGACGTCTTCAATTGGTGTGCCGCCATCAATCAACCAAGAATGATTGTCGCGTTTAATAATCTGCTGTTCTTCATCCATTGGAGTGACCCAGTCACCCATGACTGTGATCATGATATCACTCAGAGTAATCACACCAACAACCAAGGCATATTCATTAATGACGACCGCAAATTTCTCTTTGGTTGAGCGGAAGCGGTCTAGCAATTCTGACAAAGTTAAGGTATCTGGAATCATTAACACATTACGAATGGTTGATTCATTTAGTTGCGTAAAAGACTGTTTATTGAGAATACGGACCAGAATATCTTTGGCGTCTACATAGCCGATCACCTGATCAATATGTTCATTACAAACTAGAAATTTTGAATAAGGATATTCACCCAGTTTTTGACGAATACTATCTTCAGGTTCTGTTAGGGTAAAAAACACCACATTTTCACGCGTGGTCATACTTGAAGGAACAGTACGTTCTTCGAGTTCAAACACGTTTTCAATAAAATGATGTTCTTGCTTTTGTAAAACCCCAGCTTGTGCACCTGCATCCATGACTGCTGAAATATCATCAAAGGTAATATTGTCGTCACGAATGGTATTGACCTTGAATAAGCGGAATAACAGATTGGCAATCGCATTGATGCCCCATGCCAACGGCTTGCAGATTTTAATAAAAATCTGAATCGGCTCGATCACGCTAATGGCAATTTTTTCTGGCGCAATCATTGCCAGACGTTTTGGCATAAGATCGGCAAATAAAATGAATAGAGAAGTGACCATGGTGAAGGAAAGGGCAAAACCAATCGTCTCTAACCAAGGGCCTGAATAAACCCGTACAATCAGGTCAACGAAGAAAGGCCGGAAGGCTGCTTCACCGAGAATACCACCTAGGATTGCAACTGCATTTAAACCAATTTGCGAGGCTGCGAAGAAGTCAGCTGATTGTTCTTGTAGATCTAAAACTTTTTGTGCGCGGGTTTCGCCAGATTCGGCCAAAATTTTTAATTTAACTTTTCTAGCGCCAGCGAGAGCAATTTCTGTGAGTGATAAAAAGCCTGCTGCTGAAATAAGCAGGGCGATAACAATAATATTTTGGAAGAGACTCACACATCACCTGTGTTGCATATTATTATGAATATGTTGTAACACAAAAAAGAACAGAGGTAATCAAATCATTACCTCGTTATAACAATTTCGCTTAAGAAACAAGCATATCCATAGGGAATTAAATATTATTATAGAGCAATATTTTAGTATTGTGAAAACTGTGAGTTATTTAAGAGAAATTCACGATTCTCTTCCTCAATCATCTGTCGTGCAACAAACAGGATAAGCTGTCTTAACCAACGATGTGCAGGATGATGATGCAGTAAAGGACACCAAGCCATTTTTAATTCAAATTCAGGAATATAAAATGGAGGATCCTTTATAACCAGTTTTGGATTTTGTGTTTGCAAACGTGCCATACGTGTTGGCAAGGTCGCAATTAAATCTACATTTTGTGCTAACAACGCTGGCATTTGATAGTGACGGGTAAACACTGAAATTTTACGGCGTTGACCAATACGTTCTAAAGCCTGATCAATCCAGCCAAGACCTGCCTGTTTATCTGGATTCACCCCGAAGCCCACACCCATTCCTGTTTTTGAGACCCAGATATGCTGTGCATCTAAATAGCTTTTCAGGTTTAAGTGAGTTACAGCAGGGTGTTTGTCATTTAAGATACAGCTAAAGCTATCGCGCCAGACCAGAACCTGATGGAAACTTTGTGGAATTTCATTGAAGCGGTTAATGGCGAGATCAACTTTACCTTGCTCCATGTCTCGATAGGACACGTCACTTGGCGTTAAGAAATCCAGTACTACATTTGGCGCTTCCGAACGCAACGCCTTGACAAGGCGAGGCACTAATGTTGCTTCGGCATAATCCGAAGTCATGATACGAAACACGCGAGTACTGGTATAAGGACGGAATTCGGTACGCGGCTCTAAAATCATGGAAAGATCTGACAGCGCATCGCGAATACGAGGTTGTAATTCCAATGCACGTTCAGTAGGCGTCATGCCTTCAGAAGAGCGAATCAGTAGGGGATCATTAAATAAGTTACGTAAACGACGTAAAATATTACTCATCGCAGGCTGGGTAACACCGAGTTGCTCTGCGGCGCGTGTGACATTTTTTTCACGAAGAAGTACGTCAAGATAAATTAATAAATTAAGATCGACCCGCTCCAGATTCATAAAAAAAATACCGAAAATAAAATCCTTAAATTGTGTTGAATTATGACATATCTAAAGCCTTTTGTGTAACTTAATCCTACATAAAAGCAACAGCCATAAGGTGTGTCATGGAACTTGGCACATCCAGTTAATTTATTAAATTCAGATTGGTTGATTTTAGCTCAATTACTTGTTTGGAGCAGGCATAAAACAGGGTAGAAATTTATATCTTTTTACGATTTGAACGTCTGTTTTTCCGTATTTTTTGAACTGATCAGTCTAGAAAAATGGCCTGAAATAGGCTTTTTACACATTTTTGTGTATCTTGAAAATTAATTAAAAACAATGATTTATTTTGTATTTTTGAAGATTTTGATAAAAGCCTATACATACATTTTCTAAGAAAATACCGAAGATTAAGCCAGAATATTGGATAAATCGCTTGCCAAAGACTAAGCTTTGATTCATGTTGATGAGGCGCTTGAAATCTAGACTAAATAAAATCAGGATTTTTAGCCCCCGTTCGATGCCAATCCTCAAAGGAATAGATCATGACTACATATCAAACAGCGATTGATGCAATCCGCGAATTAAAAGCAAAATTTGGCAATACTTGGGCAGATATTAGTCCTGAAGATGCTGCTCGTATGCAACTACAAAACCGTTTCAAAACTGGTTTAGACATTGCTAAATACACAGCTGCGATTATGCGTCGTGATATGGCTGCTTATGATGCCGATTCTAGCAAATATACTCAATCATTAGGTTGCTGGCACGGTTTCATCGCACAACAAAAAATGATTGCGAACAAAAAATACTTCGGTACAACTGAACGTCGCTATATCTACCTTTCTGGTTGGATGGTTGCTGCACTTCGTTCAGAATTTGGTCCACTTCCTGACCAATCAATGCATGAAAAAACATCTGTTCCTGCTTTGATCGAAGAAATCTACACTTTCTTACGTCAAGCTGATGCAAAAGAATTAAACGATTTATTCCGTGCACTTAAAAAAGCACAAGAAGCAGGCGATACTGCTAAAGCAGCTGAAATCACTGCTCAAATCGACAACTTTGAAACTCACGTTGTGCCAATTATTGCTGACATCGACGCTGGTTTCGGTAACGAAGAAGCGACTTACTTACTTGCTAAGAAAATGATCGAAGCTGGTGCATGTGCACTTCAAATCGAAAACCAAGTATCTGACGCAAAACAATGTGGTCACCAAGCTGGTAAAGTAACTGTTCCACACGAAGACTTCATCGCTAAAATCCATGCATTACGTTATGCATTCTTAGAAATGGGTCTTGATGACGGTATCATCGTTGCGCGTACTGACTCTGAAGGCGCTGACTTGACTCAAAAAATCCCAGTGGTTAAAGAGCCAGGCGACATCGCTTCTCAATATATCAGCTACTTAGACACAACTGAAATTGACATCGCTGATGCTCAAGAAGATGAAATCCTGATCAAGCGTGATGGTAAATTACATCGTCCTAAGCGTTTAGCTTCTGGCTTATATCAGTTCCGTCCCGACACTCAAATTGACCGTGTTGTACTTGACTGTGTATCTAGCCTTCAAAATGGTGCTGATCTTCTTTGGATCGAAACTGCGACTCCAAACGTAGAAGAAATCGCTCACATGGTTAACCGTGTACGTGAAACAGTTCCAAATGCGAAGCTTGTTTATAACAACAGCCCATCATTCAACTGGACTTTAAACTTCCGTCAACAAGCTTACGATCGTTGGGTTGCTGAAGGTAAAGACGTTTCTGCTTACGACCGTGCTAAATTAATGAGCGCTGAGTATGACAATACTGAATTAGCTGCTGATGCTGATGCTAAGATCCGTACTTTCCAAGCAGACGCTTCTCGTGAAGCGGGTGTGTTCCATCACTTGATCACACTTCCGACTTACCACACTGCTGCTCTTTCTACGCATGAGCTTGCACAAGGTTACTTCGGTACTGAAGGTATGTTGGCTTATGTTGCTGGCGTACAACGTAAAGAAATCCGTGGCGGTATCGCTTGTGTTAAACACCAAGCAATGGCGGGTTCTGACATCGGTGATGATCACAAAGAAATCTTCTCTGGTGACAACGCACTTAAAGCACATGATGATGCTAAAAACACAATGAACCAATTCGCTGCTCACTAAGCACTGAACTGATTCAAAAAGACCCTGCGAAAGCAGGGTTTTTTATTGTTTAAAGGTTTAAAGAATGCATGGTTCAAAATAAATCTTTGATTTAGGAAGGGTGAGAAACAGTTTTTTATGATTATAAATGAGCAGAAGTGTTGTATTTGAAAAATGAATAAAGATAGGTGAGCGAGGTTTTTATTTATTAGAGAAATGGATGCTAAAAGAATGATAGAAAGGGGCGAACTGTTGAAAAATATAGATATAAAAAAACTGCTCATCAAGAGCAGTTTTTTTTATTGAAGAAATAAAAACTTATTTCTCAACACCTGCTGGTTGACCTGCAAGTTTAGCATTTGCATAGTCCCAGTTTACTAAGCTTTCTAAGAAAGTCGCGATGTATTTTGGACGTAAGTTACGGAAGTCGATGTAGTAAGCATGCTCCCAAACGTCGATTGTCAATACAGCGATTTGACCGTGAGCAAGTGGGGTGTCTGCATTGGCAGTTTTAGTAATAGATAATTTACCGTTTACTTCGTCAGCAACTAACCAAGCCCAACCTGAACCGAATTGAGTTGTTGCAGCAGCAGTGAATTCTTCTGCAAATTTTTCGTAGCTACCAAAAGCTTCTTCGATTTTCGCTGCAATCGCGCCTGTAGGTTTACCACCACCGTTTGGCTTCATGCTGTTCCAGTAGAACGTGTGGTTCCATACTTGAGCAGCATTGTTGAAGATACCTGCTTTAGATGCATCACCAGCAGAAGCTTTGATGATTTCTTCTAAAGTTTTGCCTTCAAGGTCAGTACCTTTGATTAAGTTGTTTAAGTTAACAACATAAGTATTGTGGTGTTTGTCGTGATGGTATTCTAAAGTTTCGCGAGTGATATGTGGCGCTAGATCATCATAGCCATATGGAAGTGCAGGTAAAGTAATGGTTGTCATGTTTCATTCCTTGCAAATTTGCTGGGTTTTACATTAAGTGCTTTTATTGTAAATGATTCTGCATGCAATAGGGCAGTCTTTTAATACACAAAATATGCAAAAAATTTCCATCTGAGACATATACCATACACAAGATAGAATTAGAGCCAATGGATCTTTAAGTTTATTTTTTTGATGACTCTAATCTACCTTGATCAAGAATAAATTTTTAACTTTATTATTTAAAATCAATTTTTTATTGCTTTTAATGCCTCATGGTAGCGGCGATTGACCTCCTTCCAATCCACGACGTTATAAAATGCAGCAATATATTCAGGGCGACGGTTTTGATATTTTAGATAATAAGCATGTTCCCATACGTCCAGTCCTAAAATAGGGGTATGACCATGCATTAGTGGAGAGTCCTGATTGGCGCTGCTTTCTACTACAATTTTACCTTCAGGCGTCACACTCAACCATGCCCAACCACTTCCGAAACGGCTAATCGCCGCTTTGGTAAAGGCATCCTTGAATGCATCAAAGCCACCGAGTTGCTGATCAATCGCTTCCGCAATATCACCTGTAGGTGCTCCGCCACCTTGTGGGCTCATGACCGTCCAAAACAGTGAGTGATTGGCATGTCCGCCAGCATTATTGATGACCATGTTTTTAAGCTCAGCAGGAACTTCATTGACTTTGGCAACCAGTTCTTCCACTGAAAGTTTTTCCCATTCTGTGCCTTCAATTGCGCCATTAATATTATTGATATAGGTCTGATGGTGTTTACTATGATGAATTTCCATTGTCTTGGTATCAATATTGGGCTCGAGTGCATCATAAGCATAAGGAAGTGCAGGTAAAGAATAGGCCATGTGTTTGATTCCTTTTGTAATCAATGTAGTTTTATAACGATGGATTAAAGCGCTTTTATTATTTGTTTAAATGCAAATGATAATCAATACATTTATTGGCTACTTTTTTATCGGTGAAAATGGATTAAAAATAAATTTTATTTATAGGTTGGATAGGGGGGGTGAGTAAATGGTGTAAAGCGTGTACCTATTTACGCTTTAAAATCTGGCTGTAGGATGTATAGGGATTTGTGATCAGCAGATAATTGATGTGCTTGGTACTTGAGAATTGGCGAAATGCAATTGAATGAAAAGAGTCTCACTCAATTGCATAAACTTGAGAAAGTTTAGATCGGATTGTTGAGTTCAAAATACTCAGATTCAATGGCAAACTGCGTTGCAATTGCTTGTGCTAAACGCTGCACACCATAACGTTCAGTCGCATGATGACCACAAGCAAAATAGTGAACACCTAATTCTTTGGCTTCATAGAAAGTACGTTCACTGACTTCACCAGAAATATAGGCATCGCAATTTTCTTGCGCTGCTTTGCTAATAAAATCCTGAGCTGCGCCTGTGCAAAAGCCTACTTTTTGGATCATCGTTTTATCAGTTGGCAGATGAATAATGTCAAAATCAAAAATAGCCTGTAATTTTGCCTTGAATTGCTCAGGGCTCAATGCATTGTCTAGATAAGCAATATTGCCAATTGGATGTTTTTCCGATGTATCCAGTGCTTCAAGATTTTGCAAACCGATGAGATCAGCAATCGCTGCGTTATTGCCCAAGCTTGGATGCGCGTCTAAAGGCAGATGATAGGCAATCAAAGAAATATTATTTTGAATCAGTTTTTTAATGCGATTGCCACGCATGCCTGTAATCGGGTAGGGTTCGCCTTTCCAGAAATAGCCGTGATGAACCAGTAAGGCATCTGCCTGTTGAGCAATGGCTGCATCAATTGCATCTTCAGAAGCGGTCACAGCACATAAAATTTTATTGACCTCGGCTTTGCCTTCAATTTGTAAGCCATTTGGTGCATAGTCTTTAAACTCATTTGCTTTTAAAGTTTGATTACACCAGTGCACAATATCATGCAAATTTGCCATGCGATTCCTCAAATGATTAACAGCTTTTATAGACCTCAATAAAAACATATTTTTAAATGTAACTAAAGCTAGACAAAACTTTTTTAACTTTTGCATTGATTTTAAGCAATTTACTTTACAATAGTGGAAACTTCCAGTTCTTCAATAAATTACGTTCATAACATAATTTCGCCTAGAGGATAATAGACGTGCGCCGTGCATTTACATGGTTACCTTGGGTATTACTCATTCTTGTTATATTTAGTTTTCTGGCTTGGCAGAAATCACATCAACCGAAACCAACTGTTGCGGCTGATGGGGTAAAAATGCCCGCAGAAAAGGTTGAGCCTCTCATTGATACATCACGTGCAGGTGGGGTGGTTTCCTATAGTGCTGCGGTCAAAGTGGCTGCGCCTGCCGTGGTGAATATTTTTACCACGCAGAAAGTAAAACAGATGAATCATCCATTATTGAATGATCCTGTATTTCGCGAGTTCTTTGGCAATCAAGTGCCGCAACAGCCTCAAAATGAAAACAGTCTGGGTTCTGGGGTGATTGTACGTGCTGATGGTTATATCCTCACCAATAATCACGTGATTGCTCAGGCTGAACATATTGTGGTGGCGCTGCATGATGGTCGCCGTGCTGAAGCGAAAGTGATTGGTACAGATCCTGATACGGATTTGGCTGTGATCAAGATCGAGTTAGATAAATTGCCAGTTTTACCGTTTAAATTGAGTGGTAACGAAGTGGGTGATGTGGTGCTCGCGATTGGTAATCCATTTGGTGTTGGTCAAACCGTCACCCAAGGGATTATCTCAGCGACGGGGCGTTCTGACTTGGGGATCAATACCTATGAAGACTTTATTCAAACCGATGCAGCAATTAATCCAGGTAACTCTGGTGGTGCATTGATTGATGTGGCGGGGAATCTGATTGGTGTTAATACAGCAATCTTCTCTCAGTCTGGAGGTTCATTGGGGATTGGTTTTGCGATTCCTGCGAAGGTTTGTCAGCAAGTCCTTAATTCAATCCTGAAAGATGGTCGTGTAGTGCGTGGCTGGTTAGGCATTAGTTTAATTCCAAATAATCTTGATGAAGATGTCTTGGCTGCTAAACCGATTGGTGTCACAGTTGCTGATGTATTGCGTGAAGGGCCATCAGATGTAGCTGGAATTAAACGTGGTGACAAGATTATTCAAGTCAATAACGAGCAGATTTCTTCCGCTTCACATTTAATCAACTATGTGGCTCTACAAGACCCAGGAAGCTTGATCGATGTGGTTGTTGAGCGTGAAGGGAAGCAGCAAACCTTACAGGTGAAAGTGGGCGAGCGTAAAGTCCAGCAAAATGCACAATCTCAATATATTCCGTTGCCGAAACATCAGTAATAAAATTGATGGTTTCTATCCAATCAGGGTCGCTTAAAGCGGCCCTTTTTGTAGGTACAATAAAAAAGCTTGCTGACGATGAGGTCAGCAAGCTTTTTGCGTTTTGTAGGTTTTTTATTTTTCATTAAACCATTCAATTTTTATCTTTTTATGACAATTTTTTGATCATTAGATGACAAGTGTAAAACACTGACATACTTGTTTAGTGTGCACAGAAGGCTTGATTGAAATATTCAAACAGATCAGGTGTTTGAAACCAGATCAAGATTGAAAAACTGATTAAACAAAGCACACATCCAATCAGTAGAATTTTAAAGTTTCGTTCAATATTAGTCATGAATAACAGCCTCTTCATTCACGAAAAGATGAATCACTACACCAAAAGCACTTAACAGCAAACAGGCAAGCCAGATCATATTGTAGTTGCCTGCGAGATCATGATTGATACCACCTAACCAGCCACCAAAGAATGAACCGATTTGATGGGTAAAAAACACAATGCCGCTCAACATTGATAAGTATTTTACTCCAAACATATTGGCAACAATACCATTGGTTAATGGCACGGTTGAAAGCCATAACAATCCCATGATGATCCCAAAGCTATAAACGGTAAATACACTGAGTGGTAATAACAGGAAGGCAATGATCGCGATACCACGTAGCCCGTACAGTAACATCAGCAGTTTAGGTTTTGAATAACGATCGCCTAACCAGCCAGCTCCATAGGTCCCAACAATATTAAATAGACCCACTAGTGCCAAGAATATAGTGCCTGTAGTGGCATCAAAGCCATGATCGATCAAATAACCCGGTAAATGCACACCTAGAAATACCACTTGGAAACCACAAACCAGAAAACCTAAGGATAACCACCAAAAAGGTTTGTGCTTGCTGGCAATTTCTAAAACCTGTTTAAAGCCGAGACTGGGTTGATTCAGTGCTTTCGGTGCTGTTGAAGTAGGGGATTTTAATAACCATGCCAAAGGAACAATGAATGCAATCGCGAATGCACTGACGAGGAGTGCGGAGGACCAGCCAATGCTTTTAAGTAACAGCAAGGTTGATGGCAACATGATAAATTGACCGAATGACCCTGCCGCACTGGCAATCCCCATCACCATACTGCGTTTTTCTGGCGGGGCCGCACGACCAACGGCTGAAAGCAGCACGGTAAATGAGGTTGCCGATAAGGCTAATCCAATCACAAGCCCCAAGCTGAGATTAAGCAACAATCCTGTCGAGCTAAATGCCATCATGATCAAGCCGATGGCATAGAGTAAACCACCTGCTGCAACCACTTTCTTGGTGCCATATTTATCTGCAATTGCGCCTGTGAAGGGTTGTGCCGCACCCCAAATTAAATTTTGTAAGGCGATGGCAAAACTAAAAATATGATGTCCCCAGCCAAATGCATCACTCATTGGGACAAGGTATAAGCCAAAGCCATGACGTACGCCGAGAGAAAGTGCAAGGATCAGTGCACTTCCGATCAACATATAAATCAACTGTTTCGAAAATTGTTGGTTTGACATTGTTGTTATGATCATGGAATAAGTGAAAAGTATTTTAAAATACTTCTGTTTATATTTCGATTCTAAAAAGCGATTAGAGTTCTATTTGTTTGAACAGCTTGTTTCCCTTTAAAAAATTTCAGAAAATAAAAAAAGCAGCGGATGCTGCTTTTTTATGAGCGAAGACTTTTAGAATCGATAGCCGACACCGACATAGGTGATTAATGGATCGATATCAATTTTGGTATTGGCACGGATCAACTCTTTGCCTGTATTGGAGTCTGAAATAGTGATTTTTGCATCGCTACTCATTGGTGCATACGTGACAGAACCTACAGCAAACCAGTTTGGATTAAAATCATAAGTCGCGCCTAGAGTCGCCATTGGTGCCCATGCATCATCAGCTTCAACTTTAATTTTAGGGTTGGCTGAGGAGGTCTTGCCATCAAGTGCAGCGCCTGCTTTGTTGTCGAGTACGTTCTGGATCATATGACCAGCAGCAACTAGATCATTGCTCACATTTCCATCGAGTTTTAAATGGGTGAAATGAGCATACATAACCCCTACACCAATGTAAGGTCTAAATTTATTAACGCCTGATTTACCAAATTGATAATGAATTTCTGCAGCGGGTAACCATGCAGTTGCTGAAGCAGCTTTTTTACTTTGTGATAGATTGGTAATAGGAATATCTTTTTTAAGAGGTAAATCACCTCCAATAATTAATCCAGCATCAATGATTCCCGCAACTTTCCCTGGTGTATCTGTACCCGTTAAAGGCGCGTAAATTTGTCCTTCGCCTTTGATATCAACTTTTGGCGGGATGCCTGCTTTAACTTCAAGTGAAATATTATCGGTAAAGAAATAATTTGCCATTATGCCTAGCGTATCAACATTATCGGCGGTTAATCCCGTTCCTTGGGCTTGCCAATTAGATAGGCCATTAATAGTCGCTTCACCAGCAACCTCACCGTTTAAATATCTTTTTCCATCAGAACCTTCATGGGTGATAATCGGTTTTGTGATTATATTGTTGACTAAACCCTCTAGCTTATCGTGTTTGGTCTTACCATCGGCAGTGGATTGATCTATGGCACCCAGAACTGAGTCCACGGTGATATCACCAACTTTAGATTTTGTTCCTTCAGCTACACTAGTATTGATATTAATTGGATTACCATTTCCTTGTGGCATGGCGTGCAGCCAACCAGCGGAAACCGAAAAACGTTTAAACCCATCACCATCTTTTAAACTAAAATAAGGTGAGTTTGCGAAAGTAATTGTTGGTAGGGCACATAAGCCTGTAAGCAGGCAAGCAAATGACTTCTTCATCATCTCGGGACTCCATGTCCTAAAGTTTGTAAGGATTTTTCTTGCGCCCACGATAACTCTTTTTTAAAACTGCTTTGTTTAGTTAAAATAAATAATTGTTATGCTTGTGAAATTTTTTGTTTAATTTAAATAAATTAATGAAGGAATTATG
>NZ_LRPD01000023.1:0-63429 GCF_001605865.1 Acinetobacter sp. NRRL B-65365
CACCAAAGCCACCTTGACCGCCGAAGCCACCTTGACCACCAAAGCCACCTTGACCACCAAAGCCACCTTGACCACCGAAGCCACCAGTAGAACCTTGACCACCGAAGCCGCCAGTAGCGCCTTGAGCTGGGAAGCCACCTGCAGCGCCTTGAGCACCAGCTGGACGTGGGTTACGTGCAGGAACAACTGTAGAAATCGCGTGTTTGTAAACCATTTGGCTTACTGTATTCTTCAATAAAACGACATATTGGTCAAATGACTCAATGTGTCCCTGCAATTTGATACCGTTTACAAGGAAAATAGAAACTGGAATACGTTCTTTACGGAGAGAATTTAAGAACGGATCTTGTAAAGTTTGACCTTTAGACATTTTTAACTCCAAAAAATTTTTAAATCAGCGCAAAAAAACTATCTTTATTTTTCAACTAAAAATTATTAAAAAGACAGCTTGCGAATTTTGCTTTATCCAAAGAAGTTTCGCAAGTCTTCTTTCGCCTGCTTTATCGTCACGTAAGTTTTAAAATCGTGTATTTCTTGCAAAGAACGTAACCAAGTGTATTGACGTTTTGCTAATTGCCTTGTAGCAAATAGCGCTTTGTTCTCCATTTCTACTTTATTTTCGAGACTCAAGTCACTTTTTAATAAAAATTCTAAAGCTTGACGATAACCGACAGACCGCATAGATGGCAAATCATCATTTAAATCGTATTTTTCAATCAGTTCCTCTACTTCATTCAAAAAACCCATATCCCACATATTGCGCAATCTTTGCTCAATACGTTGATGTAATTCTAACCGATCAGGCATTAATGCGTAGTTATGAAATGTGTAACGATATGGTTGATTTTTAGGTTGTTCAGCTTGTAATTTTGTTATTGGCTCACCCGTAATCCGATAAACTTCCAATGCCCGAATAATTCGTTGTTTGTCTGACACTTTGAATTTCTGCCCAGCAATTGGATCCACTGCGACCAATTCGTCATAAACCGCCTGCCAACCTTCTTGTTCTGCTTTTAAATTGATGGCATCCCGAATACTTTGATCTGCATTAGGTAAATTATCAGCCAGTCCTTCTAACAGAGACTTAAAGTACAACATGGTTCCCCCCACCAAAATCGGAGTTTTACCGCGTGCGTGCATATCATCAATCAGTGGGCAGACATCTTCTACAAATTGCGCCGCTGAATACACTTCTAATGGCGTAATAATATCAATTAAGTGGTGCGGATACTGTTCCTGCTCTTCTTTGGTCGGCTTGGCGGTTCCAATATCCATATCTTTATAAACTAAAGCCGAGTCCACAGAAATCAGTTCACAATTACCACGCTCGTAAAGTTCACATGCCAATGCAGTTTTACCACTTGCGGTAGGCCCCATTAAATTGATGACGGGCAATTGATTTGACATGTAAAACTACTCTCCTCGAGCAAATAATTTATCTAGTTGATGCAATGGAAAAGCGCGCCAGGTTGGACGACCATGATTACACTGACTGGCGAATTCGGTGTGTTCCATTTGACGCAATAAGGCATTCATTTCTGAAAGGCTTAATTGACGATGAGCACGTACCGCACCATGACATGCCATTCCTGCTAAAAGCTCATCACGTTTTTGTAATAAACCTCTGGCTTCATCATTTGGATCCAAATCATTTAATAGCTCTGGAATCAGATTACCAAAATCAGCCTTGTGCAAAATGGCAGGCACGCCACGTACAATCACCTGCTCATCGCCATATTGATCAATTTCCAAACCTAAACGTTGCAATTGTGGCTGTAAATCCTCAATTCGCGTCGCCTGCATGCGGGTGATAGACACCACTTTCGGAATCAGCAATTGCTGTGAGGTCCAAAACTCAGGCTTATCCCATGCCGATTTCATTTGTTGTAACAGAATCCGCTCATGTGCAGCATGCATGTCCACAATAATCAGGCCTTCCGTATTCTGAGCCAGAATGTAGATACCATGTAGCTGAGCAATCGCGATACCCAACGGAAACTCATCTACTCGGGACGGCGCATTGTCTTCTTCAGTCGTTGTCTCAGACTCCTCACGCAAAGGCGCCAAATAGGTTTTCAAGGCATTATTTAATTGTGCCGAACCGTTATATTTGGGTTGCTGAGTCTGAGCTGAATTATACTGTACCGCCTGTGGGCGACTCTGATTAAACTCGGTTAATAAATCTGTCGACACTGCAGCGGGCTGATTAGATTGCGGTTCTGTTTCTACTGCTGCACGATGCAGATTAAATTGTTCCTGATATTTGGGTTGAGGTTGATAATTAAATTGATCATCCGCCTCAGCTGTTTTCATGGCCTGTGCCAGATCAGCAGTTGCCGTCTGAAATTGCGACAAGGTTGCTTTAGCATAATGACGTACAAATTCATGCACTTCACGTTGATTCAAGAAGCGAATTTCATGCTTGGTTGGATGCACATTGACATCAATATTTTCAGGATCAACTTCTAAAAATAACAAATAAGAAGAATGTTGATGCCCATGCAAAATACCGTCATAAGCCATACGTAAGGCATGTGAAATGGTCTTATCTTTAACAATACGACCATTCACATAAACATATTGCAAATCTGCTTGAGCACGCGCATCGGATGGGTGCCCCAACCAGCCAGACAAACGCATATTGATACTATCCGAATCAATCCAGTAGGCATTTTGGATAAATTGCTGACCCAATAATTGTTGTACACGCTGATAACGTAATTCGCCACTATCCGCGATCGGCAGGTTTAAACGAATATTATCGTTATGTTCCAGAACAAAACGGATATCGAAATGGGTTAAAGCCAGACGACGAACAATTTCTTCAATATGATTAAATTCTGTAGTTGGTTTTTTTAAGAATTTACGGCGTGCTGGGACATTAAAAAATAAATCCTGTACACGAATATGCGTCCCTTTCTGGGCAGCCACTGCCTGAATCTGCTGATGATCAAAAGCCGTTCCGTTCACTTCCACCTGATAGCCAACACCCTGTTCATCCTGACTACTGGTTAAGGTTAAGCGTGATACGGCTGCGATAGACGCTAAGGCTTCGCCACGAAAGCCCAGACTCACAATCGCATGTAAATCATCTGCGGTTTGAATTTTGCTGGTGGCATGACGCATCACCGCCAAGGGTAAATCTTCCGGATGAATCCCGTTACCATTATCAATGATTTCAATCAGGGTCGAACCGCCCTGCGCCACCCGAATAATCAGTTCAGTTGCGCCCGCATCAATCGAGTTTTCTAATAATTCTTTGACCACTGATGAAGGACGTTCAATGACCTCACCCGCTGCAATCTGGTTGGCTAAAGCAGCATCAAGGGTATGAATACGACGAGTTGCATCATGCGCCATTCAGTTGTTCCTGCAAAATTTGAATTAAAGGTTCTGATTCTGTGGTTAAGGTGACAGATCGGGTCAATTCATCCTCTGATTTTTGAATATCAATCACGATATCTGGCTTTGGAATCTCATCGCCACCTTTAGACGGCCATTCAAACAGAAATAAGGCATCGGGCGTTTCCAGATAATCACGAATACCCATCAATTCCAATTCATAAGGATCATCTAAACGATAAAGATCGAAATGGAAAATTTCTTTACCCTGAATGGCATACGGTTCAACCAGCGTATACGTCGGGCTTTTTACCGAACCTTGATGACCAAGGTTTTGTAAAAAATAACGAGTAAAGGTCGTCTTGCCAGCACCTAAATCACCAATCAAGTAAATAATGCCTGAATGCACGTGTTGAGACAGGATGCGTGCAAACTGTTGAGTGTCTTGTTCATGATTTAAGTTGAATTTCACTGAATATGACATGGCAAATAGAACAAAATTGGGATGCTGGCTATGATAACATTGCCCTGCTTCAAAGCCTAATAAACTCCTTTTAAACTGGCTTTTTTTACATCGTTTATACTGAGTCGTATCGCTGCATGACCTCTATTATTGAATTTGCTCCGCCACTGATCGACGGCGTGAGTGCCAGTAAAGTCTTTTTAACTCATGATGCTTCTGCAAACACCATTTTTGACTATCTCTGCCAGCATTTCCCTCACATACAACAAGAAGAATGGCAACAACGCTTTGTCGATGGGCTAATCTATGCAGCAGATGGTGCAAGACTCAATATAGAAAGTAGTTACACGCCCAATACTCACATTTTTTATTATCGTTTTCTCGCGCATGAAATTCATGTGCCTTTTCAACATGAAATTTTGTTTGAAAATGAAGATTTGCTGGTGGTCGATAAACCCCACTTTCTCACTATGACTCCAACTGGACAATATGTTCAGGAAACGCTTTTGGTGAGATTAAAGAAACAAACAGGATATGCCGACCTCACGCCGATTCATCGACTGGATCGGGAAACGGCGGGTGTGGTTTTATTCTGCAAGACAACTGCTACCCGTGGCATTTATCAGCAGCTTTTTGCCGAACGTAAAGTCGAAAAGACTTACCACGCTATTGCGGCTTATCGGGCAGAACTCAACTTTCCGCAAATCTTGCAATTGCATCTGGAGAAAGGAAATCCTTTTTACACCATGCAAATTAATCCCGAAAAAGCTGAGAATACAGAAACACTCATTGAGTTGTTGGAACACAACCAACAGTACGCAAAATACCAGCTCAAACCCAAAACGGGGAAGCAACACCAGTTACGTGTGCATTTAAATTATCTCGGCATTCCAATTTTAAATGACCCTTTTTATCCAGTTGTCGCACATAAAGAAGACGATGATTTCAGCCACCCATTACAGCTATTGGCGAAGGACATTCATTTCATAGATCCTATTCTAAAACAGGAAATGGCCTTTAAATCCAACTTTGAACTGACACTGTAGTTACATCGTAATGACAAAAATTCTATTTTTTCACCTCAAAAATATTGAAATTACATTGCAATGGTTTAAAATACATGACGATAACTAAAAATATGTGGTTACATTCTTAATGCGTAAAACAGAAGTTTATCAGGTTCGCCTCGATTCTCAGGAAAAGAAACAGGCCTTTGCCGTTTTTAAGCAGTTGGGTATCTCCCCTGCTCAAGCCGTTCGCCTTTTCTTTAAACAAGTCGTACTGACCAAGTCGATTCCTTTTGCAATTGAAAACCAGAACATCAATATGGAACAACTGCTTAAGTTACGTAAATCGAAAGCCGCAGCATCTGCCGAGAATCCTTCAGCAGCTGAAATTGAGGACGATCACGAAGATCTATTTGAAGAACTGAATGCGCTGTTAGGTGAAAGTGACAAAACTTAACAATGTTGCATTTATAAACAAGTTTTTATTTTTTAAGATGAATTTTTTTCGCTATTCTGACAGTCCAAATAAAACTATAAGTGTAAGGATGGGCTGGAATGATAGTTAAGCGAGCAACAAAGGAAGATCTTCATCAACTTGCTGTCTTGTTTGACGAATACCGTCAATTCTACGGTGCATCATCAAATCTTGAACAATCCTATCAATTTCTTAAACATCGTTTTGACAATAAAGACAGTGTTATTTTCATTCACGTTAAAGATGATGTATTCACAGGTTTTGTTCTACTCTACCTTGCCTTTTCTTCAGTTGCCTGTGAAACCTATTACATATTAGATGATGTCTATGTCACCCCAAGTTATCGTAAACAGGGTGCAGCCAAACAGTTGATTGATACCGCCATACTTTTTGCCCGTCATGAAAATGCTCAACGGATTAGTCTAGAAACCCAAAAAAATAATTATCAATCCCATCGTCTTTATGAACAAATGGGATTTATTCAGGACAGTGAGTTTAAGACTTATCATTGCTTTCTGAAGTAATTAAGCTTCTACAGCTATATTTTGACTTAACTGTTTTTGTTTATCACTTAAATACATCCATTCACCTTCTGGCAAGTCAGGAAGTTCAAGCAAACCGACTTGATGTCGATGTAAAGCGTCCACTTTATTCCCGACAGCAGCCAACATCCGTTTGACTTGATGATAGACACCTTGATGAATGGTCATGCTCAACTGATGCTCCGACAATAATTCAATATCCGTTGCAGCATAGATTCCCTTTTCATTTCTAAGTTCCACACCTTGCTGCAAGCCCTGTATTTGCTCAGGTGTGATCAGATCTGCTGTGGTGACATGATAAACCTTAGGTACATGTTTACGCGGATGGGTCAATGCCTGTAAAAATTGCCCATTATCGGTGAGAAGCAATAAACCTGTAGTGTCCTGATCCAGCCGTCCTACGCATTGAATACCACGATGAAGTAAAATTTCAGGAAATAAGCTAAATACACTTTTATGATGCGTGGCCTGATGTGAACATTCATAACCTTGTGGTTTGTTTAAAATAATATAAACATGCTCGCGATATTGATATTCTTCACCAAAGACCTGAAATATCAGTTGATCGGTATTGATATTCTGTTTGGGATTATCGCAAATCTGATTTTCGATCTGCACAGAACCATTTTTAATTAACTGCTGGCAATACTTACGTGAACCAAAGCCTTGAGATTGCAAAATTTTTTCCAGCAGCATATATAAATCCTCAGCGAAACTTTTTCTATTGTACCCGATTCGCATAAAGCCCGTTGTTCATTGCGCATTCATTCTTTATTTTTATAATTTATTCACAATTTCTTCACTTGTAATAGAACTCCAACAAAACCCTCGTGAAACTCTCTCAATCCAGATATTGCACTCCATAATTTTACTAAAAAGTCTTGTTACATTTGGCACAAGCAAAAAGAATACTGTCCAAAAGAATGGATAAGGAGTTTCATCATGAAATCGAATATGTGGTTATGTAGCGTTATCCTGGCAGCTTCGTCAATGGTTACTGTTGCACATGCAGACAACACGACTCGTGTGGCAGCAACCTCGGCTCTAGGCAGCGTAGTTGGTACAGCTATAGGTAAACAACTGGGCGGTAATACGGGTGCCATGATTGGTTCAGCAATTGGTGGCGCTGGCGGTGCAGCTGCATCAAGTAATCGTCGTGACCGTACTGAGGCTGCGATTGGTGGTGGTTTAGGTGGTGTCGGTGGTTATACCGTCGGTCGTAACATGGGCGGAACCAATGGTGGCTATATCGGTGCGGCATTAGGTGCTGCTGGTGGTGCCGCTTTAGGACAAAAGGTTGGTCAGGATCGTGATGATGACCGTCGCTATGATCGCCGTTATGACAACCGCCGTTCTTATGATGACCGTCGTTATTACAATTCACGTCATAACTATCGCCATGACAATGGTCGCCATCGTGGTTGGTACAAAAACCGTTAATCCATTCGGTCAAATATTCGTTTTACCCTTTATAGCACCTTCGGGTGCTTTTTTTATGGGATTGAAACAATATATCGAACAAATTCGATATACAAACTCAAACTTATATCGTAGTATTTCGATATATGGTTTTGAGATGTGATGATGAAAACACTACAAGATATAAAGTTCTCTATTTTGGAATTGGCCCCTGTTAGAGATGATAAGACTATTGAATTTTCACTACGCCATGCTTTAGAGCTCGCACAGCATGCTGAAAAGTTAGGCTATGAACGCTTTTGGCTGGCAGAACATCACAACATGGATGGTATTGCCAGTTCTGCTACAGCGGTCTTATTGGGTTTTATTGCTGCAAATACGCAAAAGATCCGCTTGGGTTCAGGCGGTATCATGTTGCCAAACCATGCGCCACTGGTTGTTGCTGAACAATTCGGAACATTAGCAACCCTGTATCCAGATCGTTTTGAACTGGGCTTAGGTCGTGCACCTGGTACAGATCAGATGACCATGCGTGCGTTACGCCGAGGTCGTCAGGAAACTGAAGATCAGTTCCCACAAGATGTGCTGGAAATTTTACAATATTTCAAAGACCCACAGCCTAATCAGCGCATTATTGCTACACCTGGTCAAAACACCCACGTTCCAGTCTGGTTATTAGGCTCAAGTTTATTTAGTGCGCAGCTGGCAGCCAAGCTTGGACTGCCTTATTCATTTGCTTCGCATTTTGCTCCACGAATGTTAGGTCAAGCAATCGAAATCTATAGAGATAATTTCCAGCCTTCTGAATATCTGGATAAGCCTTATGTTTCAATGGGCGTCCCTACCGTGGTTGCTGAGACAGACGAAGAAGCACAATATCTGGCAACCAGTTCGTATCAACGTATCTTGAATTTGATCCGTGGTCACAGCTTGAAACTCAAGCCACCGATTGAATCTACGCAAGGTCTGGCAACCAGTGCTGAGCAGCTTGCCATTCAGAATTTCTATGCTATGGCTCAAATCGGTTCGGCAGAAACCGTTAAAGCGGGTTTAAATAAAATCGCCAGCCAATATGAGGTTGATGAGTTTATTTTCACCTGTGATATTTATGATACAGAGAAACGTTTAGAAAACTTTAGCCTGTTGATGGATCTTAAGAACAGCTAAATGCTGTTATCTGAAAGTAAGCATTATTTTTTATAAATGGTGCTTACTTCACGACACCGATATATTGATAAACCGTATTGGTTTTACGATAACGCAAATACTTGGCTTGTGGTTTTCCATTTTTATCCAGCAGCATAATATCAATATGATTCAGATTTTTATCACTACGAATATAGTCAGGAACATCATTCGGACCTTCATGATTGTTACAATCAAAATCGACCTGTATGCGATCCAGTAATTTGGTTTTGGTCTGGAATATTTTTACTGTCTGAATCAGTCCCGTTTGAGTCGGCTGCAAAGCATCAATTGTATAAGCGCCAATACAACTGCTACCTTTATAATAACTATTCACCAAATAAACTGGTTTTTCCGTTAATACAGTTTGTTTAACATCAAAAATCAAACCCGTCTCGACAGGCGTTAAATGAGTTTTCCCACTCTTTTGAGTTTGCACATAGGATGAGTATTCCCCCATCGTTCCGCCACCGCCTACATCAAAAGTATAAAACTTTAACTGTTTATCTGGTGAAAACTGAATACGCACATGGTAATGGTCTTCAAAAGCGGGAAAGGAATAATTGAAACTGGCAGGATCATTCTCTATTTTATTGACGATATCAGACTCGATTGCCTGATTGAGCTGATAAAAATCTTTATTCGCATATTTGTGAATTATCTTTTTCTCAAACTGCGCTAATGTTTCTGCATGGATTTGGGAAACCACCAGAAGCGGTAGAAGAAGTACCAGTCTTTTCATTGTATTTTCCTGTTCTTGTCATTCTGGAAATAAAAAAGCGTAGCACTTCGACCACGCTTTTCGATTGAAGCACCTATTTAACCAATACGACGTTTTAAACCAGTCATCTGTAAAACACGTGTTGAAATTTCTTCAATCGACATCTCGGTGACATTGAGATATTTAATCCCTTCCGAGATATAAATGCCTTCAACTGCACGTAGTTCCATCTGACACTGACTAAAGCTTGAATAGCGGCTATTGGCCTTGCGCTCATTGCGGATTGCCACCAGACGCTCTGCATCAATCATCAAACCAAACAGTTTATGCTTATGTTCACGTAGCACTTTTGGCAAACGGTTATCGTCCAGATCTTCCTCGGTTAAAGGATAGTTTGCAACACGAATACCAAATTGTAATGACAAATAAATCGAGGTTGGGGTTTTACCAGAACGGGACACACCGATCAAAATAATATCGGCTTTGTCATAATGACGTGTTCTCGCACCGTCATCATTATCCAGTGCGAAATGTACTGCATCGATACGGGCTTTATAATATTCAGAATCTGTTACGGCATGCGTTTGTCCAACCAATGTCGTTGGCGGAACCCCTATTTCTTGTTCTAATTTACTGATTAAACCTTCAAACACATCCAGATTGACTGCTTTGGCCGTATTGATAATTTCACGGACATGCGGATCGACCAGCGTATCAAAAACCAACGGTAAAGAGCCATCCCGAGACTGACACGCATTAATCTCTGCCACAGCGACCATTGCTGCCTCTTCTGTCGCAATATAAGGCATGATATGGATATCAAAATCCACGTTTGGAAATTGCGCAAGTAGTGAATGTCCAAGGGTTTCTGCGGTAATCGCGGTGCCATCCGAAATAAAAAAAACGCTCCGTTTAATTTCTTTACTTACGGGCATCAAAATTCTCCTTAAACATTTGTCTTAGTGCTCTATAATCTTTATAGTAAACTCATCTAACATGACTGTCGCTTAGTAAAATACTAAATCTAGGCACTTTTGTATAATTTCATACCAATGATGGTCATTCATACTGCAAAAAAAGTGGAGTAAATACTTTGGAAGCGCGCGTAATCGGTCTGGAAAAATTAGGAAAACACGATGTCGAACTCGTAGGTGGGAAAAACTCATCTCTGGGTGAAATGATCAGCCATTTATCCAATGCTGGTGTATCGGTACCGGGTGGTTTTGCAACAACTGCTGCTGCCTATCGTGAGTTCTTGGATCAAAGCGGCTTAAATGCTCGAATTCAGGCTGAACTTACCCAACTCAATGTTGATGATGTCATTGCACTTGCTGAGACTGGTGCGAAAATCCGTAAATGGATTGTTGACACTCCGCTTACTGCGACATTAGAACAAGAAATTCGTGATGCTTTTGCAGCACTTTCAAACGGCAACCCAGACATTGCCGTTGCTGTACGTTCTTCGGCAACTGCTGAAGACTTACCTGACGCTTCATTTGCAGGGCAACAAGAAACTTTCTTAAATATCCGTGGTATTGATAATATTCTTATCGCGATTAAAGAAGTATTTGCTTCTCTTTATAATGACCGCGCAATTGCTTACCGTGTACACCAAGGTTTTGAACATAGTGTTGTTGCCCTTTCTGCTGGCGTACAACGTATGGTTCGCTCAGAAACTGGTGCGGCTGGTGTAATGTTTACACTAGATACAGAATCTGGTTTCCGTGATGTGGTATTTATTACTGCATCTTACGGCTTGGGCGAAATGGTTGTACAAGGTGCAGTTAACCCTGACGAATTCTATTTATCAAAACCATTATTAAATGCGGGTAAACATTCTGTTTTACGTCGTAACCTCGGTTCTAAACACCAGAAAATGATTTATGGTGAAGAAGGTGCGGCGGGTAAATCAGTTGTGATCGTTGATGTTGAAAAACAGGAACGCCAACAGTTTGCATTAAATGATCATGAGCTTCACGAATTAGCGAAGCAAGCTTTGATCATTGAACAGCATTATGGTTCTCCAATGGACATCGAATGGGCGAAAGATGGCGATGACGGCCAAATCTATATCGTTCAAGCACGTCCAGAAACAGTAAAAAGTCGCCAGAATGTCGGCACAATGGAACGTTATCTGTTAAAACAACGTGGTACTGTAATTTGTGAAGGCCGTTCAATCGGTCAACGTATCGGTTCTGGTAAAGTCCGTGTTGTCACGTCGATTAAAGAAATGGACAAGGTACAGGACGGTGATGTACTTGTATCTGACATGACTGACCCAGACTGGGAACCAGTAATGAAGCGTGCCGCTGCCATTGTGACCAACCGTGGTGGTCGTACTTGTCACGCAGCAATTATTGCACGTGAATTAGGTGTTCCTGCGATTGTCGGTTGTGGTAATGCAACAGAAGTTCTTGCTGATGGTCAGGAAGTGACTGTTTCATGTGCTGAAGGTGATACAGGCTTCATTTATGAAGGTGCGCTAGACTTTGAAGTGCAACGCAACTCAATTCACTCTATGCCACAATTACCGTTCAAAATCATGATGAACGTGGGTAACCCTGACCGCGCATTTGACTTTGCTCAGATTCCAAACGAAGGGATCGGCCTTGCACGTCTTGAGTTCATTATTAACCGTATGATTGGCGTACACCCGAAAGCATTATTGAACATTGACAGCTTACCACGCGAAACACGTGCCGCTGTTATGGCACGTACTGCGGGCTACTCTTCTCCAATCGAATTTTATGTTGAAAAATTGGTTGAAGGTATTTCTACCCTTGCAGCCGCATTTGCAGACAAGCCAGTGATCGTTCGTATGTCTGACTTCAAGTCAAATGAATATGCAAACTTGATCGGCGGTAAACTTTACGAGCCAGAAGAAGAAAACCCGATGTTGGGCTTCCGTGGTGCAAGCCGTTATGTTTCGGATAACTTCCGTGACTGTTTTGAACTTGAATGTCGTGCATTGAAAAAAGTTCGTGATGAAATGGGCTTAACCAACATTCAAATCATGATCCCATTCGTACGTACGGTTTCTGAAGCAAAACGTGTGATCGAATTACTTGCTCAAAACGGCTTAAAACGTGGTGAAAATGGTCTAAAAGTGATCATGATGTGTGAACTCCCAACCAATGCATTATTGGCTGAACAGTTCCTTGAACACTTCGATGGCTTCTCGATTGGTTCAAACGACTTAACCCAGTTAACACTCGGACTTGACCGTGACTCTGGTATCGTTTCTCACCTGTTCGACGAACGTGATCCAGCAGTTAAAGCGCTTCTTTCTATGGCAATTCATGCATGCCGCAAAGCAGGCAAATACGTTGGTATTTGCGGTCAAGGTCCTTCGGATCATCCTGACCTTGCGAAATGGCTCATGGAACAAGGTATTGAATCTGTGTCATTGAACCCTGACTCAGTGCTTGACACCTGGTTCTTCCTCGCTGAAGAACAGATCAAGAAAGCTTAATCTTTTTTAGAAAAAGACCCTCTTTCGTAGGGTCTTTTTTCATCTTTCGTAATTGAGATTTTTAAATTATGCAAATTTACTTGGCTCGTAACAATCAACAAGCTGGTCCCTATAGTTTAGAACAAGTGAACCAAATGCTTGCCAGTCAACAAGTTTTATTGACGGATCTGGCCTGGCACGAAGGTATGACTGAATGGAAAACACTTGGTGAACTTACTCAAGGTAAACTTGTATACGAACCTGTAGGTTACACACCTTTTAGTGCTCCGATTAAAACAGAAACAGAGAACGCTTCTTTTAAAATCAAGGTTGAGCAAAAAGCCAAACCAGAATTAGCACCCTTCCACTCTCGTGCGCTTGCAAAAGTGTTGGACTTGATTCTTTGGTTGCCAATGGCAGCTATTCCTTCTTTCTTCTTTAACGAAAGCCAATATAAAGAATTGTTTGAAATTCAAAAACAATTACAGGCAGCTCAAGTTGCATCAAGTAAGGCTGTAGAATTACAGCAGCAGCTCATGCACCTTATCCCGAATGAAGCATGGATGAGTATTTTTGCTTATCTGATTATCATGCTCATGATTCAGGCTTTTTTTATTGCAAAATCAGGTCAGAGTATTGGTAAGAAAATTGCGAAAATTAAAATTGTAGATGCTGAAACATTTACTCAAGTCAGTACAATTCGCGCTTTTTGGTTACGCAGTATTTTGTTCATTATTTTAAATCTGCTGTTTATGCCATTTATTACAATTGTTGATTATGCTTTCTTCGCATTGAACAAAAATCGTCAAACTCTGCACGATAAATTGGCAAAAACCAAGGTAATTAAACAGTAATCACAAATCAATAAAGAAAAGAGGATTTATTCCTCTTTTCTTTTATATTAAATTGATATCTATACAAAAAGAACTTAACTCAACCTTAATTCCTACAAGATAAATCGGGTTTTAAAACAAGCATTTCAGGCCACTTTATCAGTAGCTTAGTTCTTCAATATGAGGCATAATGCCCAACAACGTAGCGGTGTCGCGTGATTGCTAAGCATTTTTTAAACAATTCTTATCAATCACGCGACACTTTAATCGCTATCCCATAATTTAATTAGGGAATGGGACTCTTCACCGAGGTTGTAAAATGAGACAAACGATTTTAGCTGTATTGTCTTTATCTGCGATGGCCGCGCTCTTAACTGGGTGTGGCGGTGATATGGTACTTCTAAACAATAAAGGTCCAGTTGGTCAAGGTCAAAGTAACTTGATGATGACTGCGATCTATTTAATGCTATTGGTGGTAATTCCATCAATTGTTATGGCATTGTGGTTTGGTTGGAAATATCGCGCGTCGAATAAAGATGCAGACTATAAACCTACTTGGGCACACTCTACGACAATTGAGATCGTTGTTTGGGGTGTTCCTGTCATTATTATTGGTATTTTAGCTTGGTTAACTTGGTGGGGTTCCCACAAGTACGACCCTTACCGTCCGTTAGAATCTGATAAAGCACCATTAACTATTCAAGCTGTCGCTGAACAGTTCAAGTGGATTTTTATCTATCCTGAGCAAAACATTGCAACGGTAAACGAAGTACGCTTCCCAGAGCAAACACCAGTAAGCTTTAAGATCACTTCTAACTTTACGATGAACTCTTTCTTCATCCCACAGTTAGGTGGCCAGATCTACGCAATGGCTGGTATGCAAACTCACCTGCATCTATTAGCAGATGAACCAGGTATTTTCCGTGGTTTCTCAGCAAACTATTCAGGTTACGGTTTCTCACAAATGCGCTTTAAGGCACACAGTGTGACTGAACCAGAATTTGCACAATGGGTAGCAGACATCAAAGCTGGTAAAGGCGACACAATCGTTGTTGATGACCATGGTACAAAAGCCATTCAAAAACCGATCCTTGACCAAGCCGAGTTAGCAACGCTGAAAGATGGCGATCGTTCTAAGCATCAGATCGAGCATTTAGTGAATCGTGCTAAAGCTGCTGGTGATGAAGAAGCGCTTGCTAAAGCTGAAGCGATGACACCGTTCCCGACTAAGCCACACCCAGTGACTTATTACTCATCAGTTGAACCAAAATTGTTTGAAACAATCATCAACCACTATATGAGTAACTATCACGGTGCTGACCATTCTGCTGGACATGCAACAGCAGAAACTCATGCTGCAGCAGAACACGCTGCTCAAGGGGAATAAGACATGGATATGATTTTTGGTAAACTTGGGTGGGATTCGATCCCGACAGAACCCCTGGTACTTGTCACCATGGTCTTTATGGCACTTGGTGCAATTGCTGTTTTAGGCGGTATCACCTATTTCAAAAAATGGGGATATTTGTGGAATGAGTGGTTTATTACTGTAGACCATAAAAAGATTGGTATCATGTATATCATCGTATCTGTTGTCATGCTTTTGCGTGGTTTCGCCGATGCGATCATGATGCGTCTACAACTTTTCCTCGCTAAAGGCGGCGGTGAAGGTTACTTACATCCTGACCACTACGACCAGATCTTCACCGCGCACGGTGTTATCATGATCTTCTTCGTGGCAATGGGTCTCGTTGTCGGTATGATGAACATCTCTGTACCTTTACAGATTGGTGCTCGTGACGTTGCTTTCCCATTATTGAACTCTTTAAGCTTCTGGTTATTCGCCGGTGCTGCTGGTTTGATGATGCTTTCACTTGTATTAGGTGAATTTGCTGCGACTGGTTGGATGGCTTACCCTCCTCTATCTGGCATTCAATATTCTCCTGGTGTTGGTGTTGACTACTATATCTGGGCACTTCAGGTTTCTGGTCTAGGTACGCTTTTATCTGGTGTTAACTTCTTTGTTACCATCATCAAAATGCGTGCACCTGGCATGAAATTGATGGATATGCCTATTTTCACGTGGACTTCACTTTGTACGGCTGTATTAATCATTGCATCGTTCCCTGTATTAACAGGTACACTTGCAATGCTTACGCTTGACCGTTACTTCGGCTTCCATTTCTTCACAAATGAGCTTGGCGGTAGCCCAATGCTTTACGTGAACTTGATCTGGACTTGGGGTCACCCTGAAGTATATATCTTGGTATTGCCAGCTTTTGGTCTATACTCAGAAATCGTTGCAACCTTCTCTCGTAAAGCGTTGTTCGGTTATAAGTCTATGGTGTATGCAACTATCGCGATTACTGTTCTTGCGTTCGTTGTATGGCTTCACCACTTCTTCACCATGGGTGCTGGTGCGAACGTTAACGCGTTCTTCGGTATCATGACCATGGTTATTGCGATTCCTACAGGTGTGAAAATCTTCTCTTGGTTGTTCACAATGTATAAAGGTCGCATCACCTTCACTACCCCTATGTTATGGACGCTTGGCTTCCTAGTAACATTCGGTATTGGCGGTTTAACTGGTGTATTGATGGCTGTTCCACCAGCGGACTTCCTTGTACACAACTCATTATTCTTGATCGCTCACTTCCATAACGTAATTATCGGTGGTGTGGTGTTTGGTATGTTTGCCGGCATCATCTTCTACTGGCCGAAAATGTTTGGTTGGAAGCTCAATGAAGCATGGGGTAAAGCTGCGTTCTGGTTCTGGTTCTTCGGTTTCTATTTTGCATTCATGCCACTTTATATCCTTGGTTTCATGGGTATGACACGTCGTTTGAATACATATGACAACCCTGAATGGGATCCGTACTTGGCTATCGCGTTATTCGGTGCTGTTCTTGTTGCGATCGGCATTGCATGCTTCTTGATGCAAATCATCGTTGGTTTCTTACAACGTAAGGACAACATGGACCATACTGGCGATCCATGGGATAGCCGTACCCTTGAATGGGCAACGTCATCTCCTGCTCCATTCTATAACTTTGCACATGTACCAGAAGCTAGCGGTGTTGACCGTTTCTGGACTGACAAAGAAAATGGTGTAGCATACGCACGTAACACTAAATATGAAGACATCCACATGCCGACTGATCGTGCTGCTGGTTTTGTCATTGCAATGTTCATTACATTACTTGGCTTTGCACTTATCTGGCATATTTGGTGGCTTGTTGTTGTTTCATTCGTTTCAGCTGTTGTTAGCTTGATCGTAAGCTCATTCACCAAGAATGTTGACTACTACGTTCCTGCTGCTGAAGTTGAGCGTATTGAAAACGAACGCTATGCTTTACTTGAAAAACACTTGAAGAAGGACTAAGGAAATGGCTGAAGTACTTCATCACGACAACCACGGCCACGATGGTCATCATGAACATGATGATACGGACTTAACGGTCTTTGGTTTCTGGACATACTTGATGAGTGACTTGATTCTTTTCGGATCACTCTTCATTGCGTTCGCTGTATTAAGCAGTCATATCCCGCCAGGAACCCCAAGTGCATATGACCTGTTCCATGATTCATTAGGTTTCGTTTTAACTGAAACATTTGCCTTATTGATCTCATCGGTAACATTTGGTTTTGCTGTACTTGCATCTTATAAAAAGAATGTAAATCAAGTGATCACTTGGTTATTCATTACATTCCTTTTTGGTGCATCGTTCATTGGTATGGAAATCTATGAATTCCATCACCTTGTACACGAAGGCCACGGTCCTACTCACAGTGCATTCTTATCATCGTTCTTTACTTTGGTTGGTACACACGGTATCCACGTAACTTCTGGTTTAGTCTGGATGCTGGTATTGATGTATCAAATCAAAAAGAATGGTTTGACTTTACCGAATACACGTCGTCTTGCTTGCTTAAGCTTGTTCTGGCACTTCCTTGACATCGTTTGGATCTGTGTATTCAGCGTCGTTTACTTACTGGGAGTTCTCTAATGAGTAGTCATGACCATAATGCTGCAGGTGCGTCACACGGTAACTTTAAGCAATACACTGTTGGATTTATCCTATCTGTTATCCTCACCATCATCCCGTTCGGGATGGTGATGGCTGGCGGTTTCAGTCGTGGCGTTTTAGTTACAGTAATTGCAATTACTGCTGTTGCTCAGGTACTTGTACAACTTGTGTACTTCCTACACATGAATACATCGTCTGATCAACGTTGGAACCTTATTGCATTTATCTACACAATCTTATGTATCGCTGTACTTTTAGTCGGCTCTGTGTGGATTATGAATTACCTACACTACAACATGATGATCTAAACTGATTGTCATGTGGAAAAAGTATTTATTCCTGACTAAACCAGGAATTCTCTTCGGTAATTTTATTACCACCTTGGGCGGCTTCTTCTTAGCCGCCCAAGGCTCTATAGACTTCCTCTTATTATTATTGACCTTGATTGGAACAACACTTGTAGTTGCTTCTGGTTGTGTGGTGAATAATGTAATTGATCAAGACATCGATCAAAAAATGCAGCGCACCATGAACCGAGCGCTTGTGACTAAAACGATTTCCCCTACTGTTGCCATGTTATATGCATTGGTTTTAGGTGTTATTGGCTTTAGCATTCTCTGGTTCTATGTCAACGCTTATGCATTTTTATTTGCTGTGATTGGTTTTGTGGTCTATGTCGGTTTTTATAGTTTGTGGACGAAACGTACCACAATCCATCAAACTGTCATTGGTAGTATTTCTGGAGCGAGTCCTCCTGTTATTGGTTATACGGCTGTAAGTCATCAGTTCGATATGGCGGCCTTATTGATTTTCGTTGCATATGCTTTATGGCAAATGCCGCATTCATGGGCAATCGCAATTTATCGTTTTGACGACTACAAAAATGCAGGCGTTCCGATTTTACCTGTAGCGCGTTCAATTTTAAGAACGAAGATTGAATCACTGATTTATGTGGTTTTATTTACCGTTGCAATGAATGCTTTATTTGTATATGGATACACCAACATCATTTTTCTGGTGATCTGTAATGCACTTTGCATTTACTGGTTCTACATTGGTATTTTAGGATTTAAGGCTAAAGATGATCAACTTTGGGCTAAACGCTTTTTCCTTTTTTCAGTAATTCTGGTTACTGTCATCAGTTTAAGCTTTAGTTTTACCTTTAAAAGCCCTGCACCATTCTTCCCTATTTTTTAAAAAGATAGAGGATTCTCTATCTTTTTATTCTCCCTGTATCGTTCTTCATTTCGTGCAATAAAAACATTCGCTTCTTTATTGCCTAAATGAGACGTTCACCTTGCGTTATCTTAAACTCGACCCTGCACTCAAATTGATAATCAAGTTTGCTCGCACCTTTTGTTTTAAAGTCCCCTTCTCATTTCACCTAAAATAAATTAAATGTTCATTCTATTTTTAAATGTTTCATCAAAAAATTAAAACTAAAAAAACCAAGCAGATTTGCTTTATCGCTCTGATTTGAATATAATCCCCGCTTCGCAATTTGCGACATAACTTTTTAAGTTATGACTCCTTGCTTCTGATTTTTATAATTAGGGGCTGCTTAAACCGTAAGGAGCTGACAATGCGTCACTACGAAATCGTACTATTGGTACATCCAGACCAAAGCGATCAAGTTGTAGGTATGGTTGAACGCTATATCTCTCAGATCAAAGAAGCTGAAGGTCAAATTCACCGTTTAGAAGATTGGGGCCGCCGCCAATTGGCTTACCCGATTAACAAAATTCACAAAGCACACTACATTCTTATGAATGTTGAATGTGGTCAAACGACTCTTGATGAATTAGAAGAATTGTTCCGTTATAACGACGCGATCATTCGTAACATCATCATCCGTCGTGAACACGCAATTACTGAAGAATCTTTACTTGCTAAGAGTGCTGAAGAAAAACGTGCGCGTAAAGCTCAACGTGAAGAAGCACAACAAGCAGTTCAAGAAGCTGAATAAGGAGAACATCAATGGCACGTTTTTACCGTCGTCGCAAGTTCTGCCGCTTTACAGCTGAGAATGTTGCGTACATCGACTACAAAGATATCGACACTTTAAAACAGTACATCACTGAAAACGGCAAGATTGTTCCTAGCCGTATTACAGGTACTAAAGCTCGTTATCAACGTCAATTAGCGTTAGCTATTAAACAAGCTCGCTATTTGTCTTTGATTCCGTACACTGACAACCATAAGTAAGTGAGGTGAGCTGTGGACGTTATCTTATTACAACGCATTAAAAACCTTGGTAAATTAGGCGACAAAGTATCAGTTAAAGCTGGTTACGGTCGTAACTTCTTGATCCCTCAAGGTAAAGCTGTAGCTGCAACTGAAGCAAACACTGCTGCTTTTGAAGCTCGTCGTGCTGAACTTGAGAAACAAGAAGCTGAAGTATTAGCTGCTGCGAATGCACGTGCTGAACAATTGAACGAAGTTAACATCGTTATCACTGCGAAAGCTGGTGACGAAGGTAAACTCTTCGGTTCTATCGGTACTCGTGACATCGCTGATGCTTTAACTAATGCTGGTCTTGCTGTAGACCGTGCAGAAGTTCGTTTACCAAACGGTGCGCTTCGTCACACTGGTGAATTCAACATCGCAATCCAATTGCATCATGATGTTGTTGCTGAAGTTCTCGTTACTATCGTATCTGAGTAATTTCTGCAAAGAAAAAGAGCATGTTTTACATGCTCTTTTTTTTATGTCTAAAAAATACAAAAAGACTTCGAATTAAGTTTTAAATTTTTATAATTCTCATCTTTATAGGGCCTCATATGCAAAAGAAGAATCGTATCATCGCTTTGGTACTCGCAATGTTTTTAGGTTTTTTCGGAATAGATCGTTTCTATCTCGGCAAAAAGACCAGTGGTATTTTAAAATTAATCACTTTTGGTGGCTTAGGTTTCTGGTGGTTTATTGATGCTACCCTACTTCTGCTTGATGCCTTCCTTTATTCTTTGGGCAAGGATACAGGTTTCGTTAAAGATGCTCAAAACAATGATCTTCGCTATGGCCTTTCGGCTTACCGCTTAAAAAATGGAAAGTTCGTACAAGACTGGTTTGCAAAACCTTAACCTAAAATCGCTCATTTTTTTTATTTACACGAATTTGACCACACTGGGTGTAATAGCAGAAATGACTATCTATTATGCTATTGCACCACTTACACAATTTTCCCTGAATTAAATTGTCCAGATCAGCTTCATTTGGATTAAGATAGTCACTCGGTCGTGTTTCATCTTTTTTATTAGGTCTTGTTATGTCACAGGCGAATGCCAATTTTACAAAAAATTCTCCAAACACAGAGAGTAAAGTGAGTGACTCAGGTCAACTAAAAGAATTCCGCACTCCACCTCACAATCTTGCAATTGAGCAGGCTGTTTTAGCCGCATTGATGACGGTGGCTGAATCATTTGAACAAGTCAGTGACTTACTGAAAGAAAATGATTTCTATGCAACGCGTCACAAATATATCTATCGCGCCATTGAAAAACTGGCACAAGAAAACTCACCTTACGATGCCGTTTTGGTGAATGACTGGTTACTTAAACAAAACTTGCTTGACGCGATTGGTGGTGAAGAATATCTGATGCAATTGATGGCAGACTCTCCATCAAGCTTCTATAACCTTGAAATTTATGCAAATAAAATCAAGGAGTTCTCAACTCTGCGTAATATGATCAAGATCAGCAGTGATATTTTACAAAATGCCTATGACACCAAAGGTCGTCCAGTCAGCGAAATTCTAGATTTAGCAGAAACCAGTATTTTCTCTTTGGCGGAACAGCACAACAACAATAAAAAAGATTCTGGGCCAAAATCAATCAGCTCTGTAACTGCTGACGTTATCACCAAATTAGATGAACTCTCTAAACTCGATGGCAACATTACTGGTTTAACCACTGGATTCCTAGAGCTAGATAATAAAACTTCAGGGATGCAACCGGGTGACTTGATTATTGTTGCGGCACGTCCATCGATGGGTAAAACCACATTCGCGATGAACCTAGTTGAAAGTGTATTGCAATATAACCGATTACCAGCGCTCGTATTCTCAATGGAGATGCCAGCTGACTCCATTGCCATGCGTTTGATCTCAGCAATGGGTAAAGTCCATCAAGGGCATTTGCGTTCGGGTAATCTGGATGCAGATGAATGGACCAAAGTAACGGGTACAATCCTGCAATTACAAGAAATGCATCTCTATATCGATGACTCATCTGCCCTGCCACCAACCGAACTTCGTGCCCGTGCGCGTCGTGTAGCCAAAATGCATGATGGCAAAATCGGCTGTATCATGGTAGATTACTTGCAGTTAATGAAAGTGCCAGGTATGGGTGATAACCGTGTGGGTGAGATCTCGGAAATTTCCCGAAGCTTGAAAGCGCTTGCCAAAGAAATGCAATGTCCTGTTATCGCACTATCACAGCTTAACCGTAGTTTGGAGAACCGACCAAACAAGCGTCCAGTGATGTCCGACTTACGTGAATCGGGTGCGATCGAGCAGGATGCCGACTTAATCATGTTTATTTATCGTGATGAAGTCTATAACAAAGAGTCGAAAGAAGCAGGCACCGCCGAAATCATCATTGGTAAACAGCGTAACGGCCCAATTGGTAGCGTCCGCCTTGCCTTTGAAGGTCAATACACCCGTTTTAGTAACCTCTCACCTGAGTTCTATGCTCAGTATGATGATGAGGAATAATTCCTACCCGATTTAATTGCTTTATCTACTTTCCAAGTCGTCCCAAAGGAGAAATCAGGGTGCGCCAAGCAACAGTTTATATTGATAGTGATGCACTACAATATAATTTTAACCGCGTTAAACAACTTGCTCCCCATTCAAAAATTGTCAGTATGGTCAAAGCCAATGCTTACGGACATGGAGTTAAAGATTGTTTAGCCGCCTTGGACGCCACAGACGCCTTTGGTGTCGCCTGTTTAGAAGAAGCGCTAGAGATCAGGCAACTGGGATATACCCAACCGATCACGCTGATTGAAGGTATTTTCTCTGAAGATGAAATGCCCCATGTCATTGAGCAAAGGCTTGAATGTATTGTTCACCATACCCAGCAAGTTGAATGGCTGATCCTGCATAAGCAAGCCTACAATGCGTTGGGCTTAAAAGTCTGGGTAAAGCTGAATAGCGGAATGAACCGTTTAGGCTTTAAAG
This sequence comes from Acinetobacter sp. NRRL B-65365, assembly GCF_001605865.1. Taxonomy (NCBI): domain Bacteria; kingdom Pseudomonadati; phylum Pseudomonadota; class Gammaproteobacteria; order Moraxellales; family Moraxellaceae; genus Acinetobacter; species Acinetobacter sp. NRRL B-65365. The sequence continues at coordinate 22,646 of NZ_LRPD01000023.1, forward strand.
TGACTGAAATTATTGATGTTATTCAACGTTTAAAAGCAGAAGGTTTTACCTGTGTGCTCGCCATGCATTTCGCCAATGCCGATGTAGATCACCCGCTGAATGAACAGCAAATAGAACAATTCTTACAGGTTAAAGAGGCATGTGCACCAATTTTGGCCTCTTGCTGCAATTCAGCGGCAATTTATAAATATCCTGAACTGCATTTTGATTTTGTCCGTCCTGGCATCATGCTATACGGCGCCTCCCCATTTGCAGATAAAAATATACATCATCTCGATCTCAAGGCTGTAATGACCTTTAGTGCGGAGATCATTGCTTTGAATCAAATCCAGCAAGGTGAATGTGTGGGCTATGGTTCAACCTATGCAGCAACCTGCCCTTCAAAAATTGCCATTGTTTCGATTGGTTATGGAGATGGCTATCCACGTGCCTATACGCAGCAGAATTTTGTGGCCATTGACCAACAGCTCGTTCCCGTCGTTGGACGTGTCAGCATGGATATGATGGCAATTGATATCACCAATATCAAAGCTGAACTTGGCACAAAAGTGGAGCTTTGGGGACCAAATCGCCTCGTAGATGATGTTGCAACAGCAAACGGAACCATTGGCTATGAATTATTGTGTCGTTTAAGCAATCGACCACGACGTAGAGTCATTTAAGTGCACAAAAAATCCAGACCAATGTCTGGATTTTTTTATTCGCGCTCATTTAAAGATCATAATCTGCTGTCGGCTTGGGTAGTTCTTGCAAGCCACGACGTAATGTCTCCGACCATTGCTTACTGATCTGGGTAAAGTAAGGATCATTTTCACTAATCCGCTTGCCTGTGGGAATCTTGAAGCTATCTTTATGATAAACCAGCGCATCCAATGGTAGACCCACAGATACATTTGAACGTAACGTCGAATCAAAGGAAATAAGCGCACAACGCAAAGCATCATCTAAAGGCATTTTGTAATACAAAGCGCGATCCAGAATCGGTTTTCCGTATTTACTTTCACCAATCTGAAAATATGGCGTATCCGTGGTTGCGCAAATAAAATTACCCTGCGGATAGACATTATACAGCTGCATTTTATCGCCCTGAATTTGGCCTGCCACTAAGATACTGCAAGAGTAATTTATCTGTTCATGTGGATCTGCAGTGATATCTCCAAGTACCTTGCGTAAGGTTTTACCAATCAGTTCGGCCACCTCAAACATGGTATTGACTGTATTCAGATTCGGTTCCTGTCGTAACACCAGTGCATTTTGCAAATGTCCAATCACCGCTTGGGTTGTCGCTAAATTACCTGAGGTTTGCAAGGCTATAAAGCGCTCGCCTTCGACCCCAAAGGTGTGCAATTTCCGAAACACAGAAATATGATCGACCCCAGCATTAGTACGGGTATCACTAATCAGTACCAGACCCTGTTCTAATCTTAAAGCACAACAATACGTCATCTTTTTCTCTCTACATTTGACAAGTCAAAACCTGAACCGTAGACACCTTTTAAATGAACATTTTTTACTCTTATTTAAAATATTTAAGCAAAAGCGTGCTCATTTCAGTCGTAAATACGTAATCTGGATAGGATGGACTTGCTAATTAGGTATAGTTTTTTTATTGTGTGTGCTTTAGACCATTGAATTACGTATTACGCTTATGTCATCCGTACAAGAAAAAGAAACTTCGAATAGCCTTTATCGCCAGTGGCAAATTTTATCCCGCCTTTCTACTGGGAAATGGATGGGTACCCGAGAATTACAAGAAATTTTAGAACGTGAAGGCATTGATATTAGCTTGAGAACGATTCAGCGCGATTTAAATCAGATTGCGCAGCGTTTCCCTATTGAAAGTAATAAAACCGTCCCTCAAGGCTGGCGCTGGCGTTCTGACGCACCTATTCAAAGCTTGCCACACATGACCAGTTCGCAAGCGGTAACGTTCATGATGGTTGAAGAACATTTACGTCACTTGCTTCCACCCAGCTTATTAGAAGAAATGACTCCATGGTTTGATCTTGCCAAACGTAGCCTTTCTACCCAAAACAACGTGAGACAATGGATTAACCGCGTTCGAATCGTACCTGCGACCCAGCCACTCATCCCGCCAGTGGTTGACAAGCATGCTCAGCAAGCGATTTATGAAGGTTTATTACAAGATAAACAGATTGAATGTATTTACCGCGCCAGAACTCATCAAGGTGAAGATAAAACCTATATCCTGAACCCATTGGCATTGGTACAAAAAGGTGCAGTGATTTACTTGATCTGTACCCGTAACGATAAAACCGAAGTTCAGACCTTTGCCTTGCACCGCTTTAAATCTGCGACCGTACTGGACAATCGCGCATTACATCCTGTGAATTTTGATATTGATAACTATATTGAATCGGGCGCTCTCGGTTTCCGTGTGGACTATAACAAGCCAACTGAACAAATTCAGTTAAAACTGACTATGAGCGAAAGTACAGCACGAAGTTTTTATGAAAGTCAGCTCAGCAAGGATCAAGTCATTCAACCATTGGAAGAGAATATTGTTGAAGTTTCTGCAACAGTTCCCTTTACCTCACAACTGGTCTGGTGGCTCAGAAGTTTTGGTAAAAAGATTCTGAATATCGAACCTGCCGCTGTTTATAACGCAGTGAAAGAAATTGAAGAGTCATAAATAGCGATATATATCCAACATTTTGCATGATAGAATTTTACCGAAATTGGCTAAATATAATTAGCCACGGTAATAATAATGCTATCGGTAGAATCAAAATGCACAGCCATAAAAAAGTATTCCTTTCTGTTGGGATGATTTCAAGTCTTACCTTATTATCTGCATGTGGTAGTGACTCTTCTAATTCCAATAGCAGTTATATTCCACCAAAGGTTATGAGTGAAGTTAAGACAGATTTGAAATTTCTAGAGAAAACCTTACCTTCGACCCAATCGACCAATGTAGATACCCCAGTCTATCGTTACACTCAAATCTTCAATAAAGAAAATGATCAGTTCAAAACAAGCTATCGATTAGAGTTTGATTTTGATATGAATGCAAATACGCTTTACCGCTTAGAAGCGGATTATGATACATTAATTAATGCCACACCAAATTCAGTCAAATTAACAGAGTTTGAAAAAAGTGGTCAAAGCATAACTGTAAAAAAAGAATTTCAATGCTCAAAAAATAATAATCCCTGCGCTAATATTGTCAATTCAGTCAATATGAAAACAGGCCAAGCCAAGCTTGATTTTAATAATCTATTATTAACCAAACAATCTTGGGTAGATGCTCCAATCAATACCATTATGCTTGTGGGCTCTGTTGAAGGAAGGCTTACAGAAGCACCGACTAAAGTTCAGTTGCCAGAGAGTCAATCACGTACTCTGAATGTTTCATTTCTTCCATCAGAACAGGACCAAATATCATCTTTATCAACTCAATATAAACAACTTTCATTTACCAATCATAATCAAGCAGCTTTTCAACTTGATGAATTAAGTATAGGTATTCAAAACAATCAAGTTCAATATGTGAATCTTACGTTTCCTAACTTAATTATTTATCCACTTTATTGTGGAGTTTTCACACTTAAATGCCAGAATGGAACTTATAACCCTCTAAACTATGAGGTAACTTTCCATAATACGAAAATAAATGGCATTTTTTTCGGCGATCTTTATCTCAATGGCTCAACAGGATTATAATTAAAAAAGAGAACCTTTCGGTTCTCTTAGACTTTTTATAATTTTTATTATTCAATCATCAGTTTTTATTATTCTGAAAATGTCAAACCAACCTCTCTCCCCGCCTTGATCAAAATTGGTTTGCACCTTTTTTAGCGCTGTGATGCAAAACAACATCGGCACGCCAATTCATAGCCATTGTAGCGGATTCTCTTTTTCGTCATAGTTAAAACCCTCTTTGTTTGAACGTAAAGCTAATATAACGAGGATTTTTCAGGCTGTGAAATAACAAAGATTGGAATCAAAATCTAATTTTTTGCTATCACAATTTTCTAGATTAAAGCGATATTACTGATCATCTTGATGCTCAAACAAGGTCTCAAAAGGATGTAGATGCGTAAAACGCCCAATTTGTGTTTGATATTGATCAATTTGAGGCACTAAGCGCTGAAAATGCTCAGACTGTACATGTAAATCCAGTGCAGCCCGATCGACCCATTCTTCAATAAAGACAAAATGCCCTTTCTGCTTATGATCATGGTAAAGATCGTAAGCGATACACCCTGCTTCCGTTCTAGTTTTTTCAACAAGCTCTTGATACAGCGGTAAAACTGCATCAGTGTGTTCGGGTTGGATAAAGTCTTCTGCAATTAGTTTTAAAGTCATATTGGCTCTTATTCTTCTGAAATTTTTCCATAAAAAAAGCTCTCAAATTCATGAGAGCTTTTTTGTCACCAACTCAGCTTATGCTGAAAATGGATGACGTAATACAATTGTTTCTGCACGGTCAGGACCTGTTGAAACGATATCAATTGGGCAACCAATTAAAGTTTCGATGCGACGTACATAAGCCAATGCATTTGCAGGAAGTTGATCGATTTGAGTCAAACCTACAGTAGATTCGCTCCAACCTGGCATTGTTTCATAGATCGGCTTCAAGCTTTCGAATGAAATCGCATCAGAAGAACCTGCACAGCCTGAATCTACATCTTCATAACCCACACAGATTTTCACTTCTTCTAAACCATCTAATACATCAAGTTTAGTCAAGCAAATACCAGACAATGAGTTTACTTCAACTGAACGACGTAGAATTTCGGCATCGAACCAACCACAACGACGTTGACGGCCAGTAGACGCACCAAATTCATGACCTACAGTACCTAAATGGCGACCAATTGCATCACCTGTATCGGTTGCAGCATCATAGTGCAATTCAGTTGGGAATGGACCAGCACCAACACGTGTTGTGTATGCTTTGGTAATACCCAATACATAGTCTAAATGAAGTGGGCCCATACCTGAACCAGAGCTTACGCCACCAGCAGTAGTATTCGAGCTAGTTACGTATGGATATGTACCATGATCGATGTCAAGTAATGAACCTTGTGCACCTTCAAACATGATTGCCTTACCTTCTTTACGGTAATCATGTAACACTTTAGTCACGTCAATCACTAACGGTTCAAGCACTTCACGCCATTGGTTACAAAGCGCAAGTACATCTTCAAACTTAACTTCTTCAACGCCATAGAATTGAGAAAGCTGGAAGTTATGAAGCTCAAGCATTTCCTTGAGTTTTTCTTCAAGCAATGCACCGCCACGGATCAAGTCAGCTACGCGTACAGCGCGACGTGCAACTTTATCTTCGTAAGCTGGGCCAATACCACGACCTGTCGTACCGATTTTTGCGTTACCACGTTTTTTCTCACGTGCTTGGTCAAGCGCAATGTGGTTTGGCAAAATTAATGGACAGTTTGGAGAAATACGTAAACGTTCTTTAACAGGTACGCCTTCTTCTTCCAGAATCGCCATTTCTTTAATTAGGGCTTCAGGAGAAAGAACAACACCATTACCGATTAAGCACAATACGTTTTCACGTAAAATACCTGATGGAATGAGGTGCAATACAGTCTTCTTACCACCTACCACAAGAGTATGGCCTGCGTTGTGTCCGCCTTGATAGCGTACTACCGCAGCCGCTTGATCTGTGAGCAGGTCGACGATTTTACCTTTTCCTTCGTCGCCCCATTGGGTACCAAGTACCACAACATTTTTGCCCATAATAGCCTCATTACATCATGCTGTTAAAATTGGAAACCAAGTCTTACATACTTGGCAATTAAATCTTTTCAATTACCCACTGACCATTTTGAGACACCATCTGATGGGTCGCATATGGCACTGAGCTTAAATCATCATTACCTAACAATTGCACCACACGTAAACCTTGGCTACGCGCATCTACAATTGCATTCAATAAATCTTGTTGATTGCCTTTTGGCGCGATGACAGTTTCGATTTCGACAAACTGTGTTGCACCTAAAGCATATAAGTCACAACTGAAACCTGTTGCTGGACGCGCACGACCAAAGTGTTCACCAATACCATCATAACGTCCACCTTGAGCCAGTGGCGCAGCACGATTTGGTGCATAAATGGCATACATCAAGCCCGTGTGATAGTGGTAACTACGTAGTTCAACCACGTCAACACCCACATTCAGATTTGGCCAGCTTGACTGGATTTGCGCTAATGTTGTTTTCAATGCATCAAACGCAATCTTGAAATCAACATCATTTAAAATTTCTTGGCTTAAATGTGCTTGTAATGCATCCAAATCACTTGCATAGCGACCTAATGCATAAAAGTCCGTACCCATCGCTAAATCTTGGGTAAATTCTTCAAGCTCAGGTAATGCCTTACGCTGATATAAATCAGAAAGTTCACTTTCGGTATTTTTATTCAGACCCGCATGTTTCACCAGACTACGGAATAAACCGACATGGCCCAGATCTAAATGCGCACCTTCAAGCGTATGTGTGTGCTGAATTAAAGCCAGCATCACATTGACCATTTCAACATCAGCTTCGATGCTGTCATGACCATACAACTCTGCCCCTAACTGTAAAGGCGCACGTGTTGCATTAAAATTCTGTGGTTTCGTATGCAAGACTGAACCTGCATAGCAATAACGAGCCACACCTTCAACTGGGCGTACATGGGCATCGATACGTGCAACTTGCGGTGTCATATCCGCACGAACGCCGAGTAAACGGCCAGACAGTTGGTCAATTACTTTGAAAGTAACTAAATCTAAATCTTGATTAGATTCTGAAAGTAAAGACAACGATTCAATGTATTCAATAAATGGCGTATACACCAATTGATAACCTCGAACTGCGAGGAAATCTAACGCTTCTCGACGCAACGTTTCAACAACTTGCGCTTGTTCGGGCAATACATCTGCTACCCCGTCAGGGAGCAACCATGTCTCTGAAATGGTCATGTTCCAAACCTAAAATCTGTTCAATGTGGAGGCATCCACACAAAAAGCAACCACATAAAAAAATCGGGTGAATGCCCGATTCAGCGTAGTGTAGCACGAAGATTTATGTGATGCACCTTCGAATTTGCATAAAACTTTATAGTTTTATGCTCTGTTTATATAGACTTGCATATAAAATTAACGAATAGATTCAATAGATTGAAGTTACTCATTGATTGTGTAAGTCCATGTTCTTGTTCCAAAGAACTGCCCAACATCTGAACTATCGCCCTGTTTCCAGTTGATCAAATTCAATTTTTTGATTGCATCAACAGCCTGAGTATTGAATGCAAAACAGCCTTTTATAAATTCTCTGCTTTTAAGCCACCGCAATCGTGAATACTGAAACGGAGCAAACATCCAAAGCGATCATTCTGAGCATCTATTAAAATAAGCCCACACATTCCATTTTTTGATTTCTTCTCCCGGACTCAAGAGGTAAAGCCTCCCACTCAGGTATAAATACAAAATTGTGTCTAGAGTAAAAATTTACTGCTCTCAAATTATCTGGAGACACGCTTAATACCACTCTAGAGTATCCTTGAGAAATTGCGACACCCTTGATAGCAGAAATTAGAAGATCCGCGATACCACGACCACGGAACATAGGATTAACCCACATCGCGATAAGATTAAATTCATGTACGGCGTTTTGAGTTCCACCAATAATACCAATTGCTCGGCCCCCTTTAATCGCTAAAATATATTGATGCCGAGTCTTCTGCGAGGCACGATTACGCCATTCTGACTCACTATATTGCTCTACCACAGCATAAGTCATAGCAAAAACTTCTGGACTATCCAAGAGCGATTCTAAACGAACAGTTTTAAGGATTTTCCAGTCTTCCTCAGTGGTGAGGCGAACCACCCATTCATCCAAGTCTAGGCCCATAAAATACCTCAAACTGATCGCGAATCTGAGTTTTTATAAAAGACTCTCAGAAGTTAGCTTATATTTATTAAGTTCCTTTCCCGCCTTTAACCATCATTTCTAACACATTCACCAATTCAACATTCTGCTTTTCTAATGCAGCAATATTTGCCACCGTTCGATCAAGTACTTCCTGTTGTACATGCATTTTTTTGGCAAGATCCTGCATGATTTCCAGACTCTTTTTGAGATGTAACTCCAGATGCACTACTTTTTCCTCAAGTTGTACGATCTGAATATCAGCAGGTTGTTGAACTTCGGTATTTTTAAACTGAAACCAGAATAAAAATATCACTGCCCCTAATAAAAGCAGCAGAAAACCCCAAATCAATATAAATGTCATCCGTTGCTCCGAATTATTTATTATCTGTTCTTAAATGTTATTCATCACAAAATGATTCACACAAATCCAGTAAACGATTTGCATAACCCCACTCATTATCATACCACGCAAAAACTTTCGCTTGGTGTCCCACCACCATCGTCTGCGTTAAATCAACAATTAAAGAATAAGGTGAATGATTAAAGTCACTCGAAACCAAATCCTCATCTGTTACTTGCATAATCTGCGCATAATCAAACTGAGCCGCTTTAGTCAGGACTTCGTTAACTTTATGCACGGTAATGGGTGAGTGCGAAACAAAAGTTAAATCAATCGCTGCGACATTAATGGTCGGTACACGAATTGAATAACCATCAATACGATCTTCCATTTTTGGCATGACCTGTTTTAACGCGCCTAAAGCACTTGAGGTGGTAGGAATAATATTCTGCCCAGAGGCACGCGCACGACGTAAATCCCGATGCGCATGATCCAATACTGATTGATCGGCTGTGACTGCATGGATTTCAGTCATTAATGCCGTATCAATACCAAAGGCATCATCAATGATTTTAACCAGCGGAACTAAAGCTTGAGTGGTACACGACACGCTGGAAATAATCTGATCGCTTGCTTTGACTTCATTATGGTTCACACCATAGACAATCGCAGCATCAACTGAGTCAAAAGGCGCAGCACCAATAATGACTCGCTTGGCGCCTGCTTCGACATGGCGGGTTGCATCAGCACGTGAACGGAATAGACCTGTACATTCCAGTACTACATCAATATTTAAATCCGCCCAAGGCAATAATTCGGGTTGCTCTTGTTTCAGAACTTGTAGTTTTAATTGGCGTTGATTGGACTGAATGTTCAAAAAAATACATTCATTTTCAATCAGAATTTCAACTTGCCCAGCAAAGCGACCATGCGTGGTATCGTACTTAAATAAATGTACCAGCGTCTGGACATCAGCCACATCATTAATCGCAACGATTTCAAATTGAAACTGTTTTGGACTTTCAAACCATGCACGTAATACATTCCGACCAATTCGACCAAATCCATTGATAGCGATACGTTGCATGTAGCGTCCTTATTCATAAAAACATCATCTTTTCTGTGCTATATGGTAAAACATCAGTTGCCCTATTGAATATAGATTTTTAGCTTAAACACAGTTTTATATGATATTGCTTGTAAAATCGTTGGTGAGGCGGGTATTTTCCGTTATAATTTAGCACTTTTAAAATCTATGCCACGCAATGGGTTCGATTGTAAAACGTTAAAAACAACGTACCTTATTGCATATAGCCAAATTCAAAATTATGGAGTGTCTTGGTTGTGAGTACTCGCTTTATGACATCAGCTGAAATCCGTGAAGCATTTTTGCGTTATTTCGAATCGCAAGGGCATACACGTGTCGCTTCGAGTTCTCTCGTTCCCGCCAACGACCCAACTTTGCTGTTTACCAATGCTGGTATGAACCAGTTTAAAGATTGTTTCTTAGGTCTAGAAAAGCGCGATTATGTCCGTGCCGTTTCATCACAAAAGTGTGTCCGCGCTGGCGGTAAACACAATGACCTCGACAACGTAGGTTATACCGCACGTCACCATACCTTCTTTGAAATGTTAGGTAACTTCTCTTTTGGTGATTATTTCAAACAAAACGCGCTTAAATTTGCGTGGGAATTCTTGACCAGCGAACAATGGTTAGGTTTACCGAAAGATCGTTTATATGTCACTGTTTATCACACTGATGATGAAGCGTTTGATATCTGGAATAAAGAAATCGGTCTAGACGCAGATCGTATTATCCGTATTGGTGACAATAAAGGCGGACAGTACGCATCAGACAACTTCTGGGCAATGGGTGATACAGGCCCATGTGGTCCTTGTTCTGAAATCTTCTATGACCATGGCGATCATATCTGGGGTGGCTTACCGGGTTCACCTGAAGAAGATGGCGATCGTTTCATCGAAATCTGGAACAACGTTTTCATGCAGTTCAACCGTACTGCGGATGGTGTAATGCACCCTCTTCCAGCACCATCTGTAGATACAGGTATGGGCTTGGAGCGTATTTCTGCGGTATTGCAACACGTCAATTCAAACTATGAAATTGATTTGTTCCAACACTTATTAAAAGCAGCAGCTGAAATCATTGGTTTAGATACCACTGCAATTGAAGCTGAAGCGAAAGCTCAAAATAAACCAGTTGAATACCCTGCTTCTTTAAAAGTGATTGCTGACCATGCACGTTCATGCTCATTCTTGATTGCTGACGGTGTTAACCCTTCAAATGAAGGTCGTGGTTATGTGTTACGTCGTATCATTCGTCGTGCAGTGCGTCATGGCAACAAACTCGGTGCGACTGGTTCATTCTTCTACAAGATGTTGCAACCTCTGATTGAAGTGATGGGCGATGCTTATCCAGAACTTGCTGCGCAGCAAGCACGCATCGAAGCGCAACTACTTAAAGAAGAAGAACAATTTGCGAAAACACTTGAGCAAGGCCTGAAATTACTTGAAGGTGAATTGGCTCAGCTGAAAGGCAATGTGATTCCTGGTGAAACTGTATTTAAACTTTATGATACTTATGGTTTCCCAACAGATTTAACTGCTGATATCGCACGTGAACGTGATCTTACGATTGATGAAGCTGGTTTCGAAGTTGAAATGGCTGCACAACGTCAACGCGCACGTGATGCAGGTAAATTCGCAGTTGACTATAACAGCATTGTAAAAGTTGAAGGCGAAACTCAGTTTGATGGCTACGATGCAACTCAAGGCCAAGGTCAAATTGTTGCGATTTACAAAGATGGCGTTCAAGTTGATGAAATCAACGAAGGTGACGAAGCACTTATCGTTCTAAACCAAACCCCTTTCTATGCAGAAAGCGGTGGTCAGATTGGTGACACAGGTATCTTCAAAAACGATACAGGTATCTTCGAAGTACAAGATACTAAAAAATCTGGTGGTGCTTTTGTCCATCAAGGTATCGTGACCATGGGTAGCCTAAAAGCAGCTCAAAATGTTGAAGCGACTGTTAAAGCAGACATCCGTGCTGCAACAGCGCGTAACCACTCAGCGACTCACCTTTTACATGCAGCTTTACGCCAGATTCTTGGTGAGCATGTACAACAGAAAGGTTCTTTGGTTGCAAGTGACATTTTACGTTTTGACTTTGCCAATGACCAGCCTGTTTCATTTGAACAATTGCAACAGATTGAACGTTTAGTCAATGCTGAAGTGATTGCAAATACTGCGGTAACTACTGAACTGCTTGATATCGACACAGCAAAAGCCAAAGGCGCAATGATGCTGTTCGGTGAAAAGTATGGTGAAGAAGTTCGTGTATTGTCGATGGGTTCAGTCATTGAAGAGAAAAACTTCTCGATCGAGCTTTGTGGCGGTATTCACGTTAAACGCACAGGTGATATTGGCTTGTTCAAAATCACTTCTGAAGGTGGCGTGGCTGCGGGTGTTCGTCGTATTGAAGCAGTGACTGGCACTAAAGCACTTGAAGTGGTTCAAAAAGCTGAAACAGATATCCAGACGATCAATGGCTTGTTAAAAGCACAGAAAGATCAAACTGTTGAGAAAGTTGAAGCGATTGTTGAAACTGCTTCTAGTCTACAAAAGCAAATCGAACAATTGAACCAGAAATTAGCAAGCTTCCAGGCTGCCGACTTACTGGATCAAGTGAAAGAAATTGCTGGTCGTCAAACGTTAATTACAGCTGTACAAGGTTTGGATGCCAAATCGTTACGCAATCTACATGACAGCGTAAAATCAAAATTGGAAGATGCAGTCATTATTTTAGCTGGTGTTGATGGCGATAAAGTGAGTTTAATCGCCTCTGTCGCTAAACAATATGCTGCAACTCTAAAAGCAGGTGACATCATCAAACACTTGGCTCAAGAGCTGGGTGGTAAAGGTGGTGGTAAACCTGACTTAGCACAAGGTGGCGCGCCACTTAACGAGAAGTTTGATCAAGTCATCGCAGCATTGCCTGCTTGGCTTGAGCAATAAACAAAACTTCACTTTTGTGTAACTGACCCTGATGCCTCTCAGGGTCATGGCTTATATGGAACAACTATGGCATTAATCGTTCAAAAATATGGCGGTACCTCTATGGGTACTCCTGAGCGCATTTTAAATGTTGCTCGTCGTGTCAAGCGCTGGCATGATCATGGTCACAAGGTGGTCGTGGTTGTATCTGCAATGAGTGGTGAAACCAACCGCTTACTTGCGCTTGCCAAAGCCATTACCAGCACCCCTGACCCACGTGAATTAGATCAAATGGTGTCAACGGGTGAACAAGTAACGATTTCCATGTTAGCTATGGCACTTAATTCAATTGGTGTAGAAGCTAAATCATATACAGGTCGTCAGGTTGGTATCAAAACAGATAGCGCGTTTACCAAAGCACGTATTGAGTCAATTGATACTGATGTGATGACGGCTGATTTAGATGCAGGTCGTGTAATCGTTGTTGCTGGCTTCCAGGGTTATGATGCCAATGGCAATATCACAACGCTAGGTCGCGGTGGTTCTGATACTTCTGGTGTTGCGCTTGCAGCCGCACTAAAAGCAGATGAATGCCAAATCTATACCGATGTGGATGGTGTTTATACCACTGACCCACGTGTAGCGCCTAAAGCGAAAAAAGTCGACCGTATCTCTTTTGAAGAAATGCTTGAAATGGCATCTTTAGGTTCAAAAGTTTTACAAATTCGCTCTGTTGAATTCGCAGGCAAATATCAAGTTCCATTACGCGTATTATCAAGCTTTGATAATGAAAATGATGGCGCATTTGATGAAGATTTCAAACAAAACGTAGGCACACTAATTACGACTGAGGCAGAAGACGATATGGAACAACCAATCATTGCAGGTATTGCATTTAACCGTGACGAAGCAAAATTAACAATTTTGGGTGTTCCTGATGAGCCAGGTATTGCATCTAAAATCTTGTCGCCAATCAGTAATGCCAACATTGAAGTGGATATGATTATCCAGAATGTTGAAGAAGATGGTACAACTGATTTCACTTTCACTGTAAACCGCAATGACTTGGCGAAAGCGAAAGCAATTTTAGACCAAACGGCAAACAGCATTGAAGGTTGTGAAGTTGTAACACGTGATGACATCGTAAAAGTATCAATCGTGGGTGTTGGTATGCGCTCTCATGCTGGCGTAGCGAGCAAAATGTTCACTGCATTGGCTGAAGAAAGCATTAATATTCTCATGATTTCTACATCAGAAATTAAGGTTTCTGTCATCATTGAAGAAAACTACCTTGAGTTGGCAGTTCGTTGTTTACATACAGCTTTTGGCCTAGACCGTGAACACGGCGAAAGCAGTGCTCGTGCTTAATTAATAGCTGCTTAAACATATTTACTTGTGAGTAAATAAGAAAAAAAACAGAGCCACTATAGTTTTTTTTATAGTGGCTCTGTTATATTAGCCTTGAGGTTTTTAAGAAGATTCTCACAGAACTTACGAAAAAGAATGTTTTTTACATATTTCTGTTAGAATTTTCTGTATATTAGGCTGTGCTTTCGAACAATGAATTCCCTGTCGCAAGTTTAAGCGTTTAGCAAGGAGATAAACATGCTGATTCTGACCCGTCGTGTCGGAGAAACATTAATGATTGGGGATCAAGTCAGTGTTACTGTGCTTGGCGTAAAAGGCAATCAGGTGCGTATTGGTGTAAATGCTCCAAAAGAAGTTTCTGTGCATCGTGAGGAAATTTACCAACGTATCCAACATGAACGTGCCATGCATGAGCATCTGCAACATCTTGATCAAGATTATCAACATTCTTATGAAGAAGATAATAACGAGTTCCCTCGTCATAATAACTTCAACCGTTAATGTGCAGAATTCTTTTCTGAACAATTAAAGCGACTATTTATAGTCGCTTTAATTGTTTATAGACCTAGTGCTTTTTTAACAGGTCCATAACTGCGGCGGTGTTCATCAATCACACCATGGGCCGCGATCGCTTCAAAATGAGCCTTGGTTGGATATCCTTTATGTTTGGCAAAGCCATATTCAGGATATTGCTGGTCAAGCACCTGCATCTGGCGATCACGTGTGACCTTTGCCAGAATACTTGCCGCACTGATCTCAGCATGACTCGCATCTCCCCCTACAATTGCTTCACATGCAATCGTAATTCCTTTTGGAATCTGATTACCATCCACAATCACCTTTAAAGGCTGAGTATGCAAGTTTTCGACCGCACGACGCATTGCCAGAAAAGTTGCCTGTAAAATATTAAACTCATCAATTTCAGCATGGGTTGCTTCAGCAATTGACCATGCCAAAGCCTTTTCCTGAATCTCCAAGAATAATTTTTCGCGCTTCTTTTCTGTTAGCTTTTTAGAATCATTTAAACCTTCAATCGGATTATCTGGATCTAAAATGACGGCAGCGGCAACGACAGAACCCACAAGTGGCCCACGTCCCGCTTCATCTACACCCGCAATTGTCATACTACTTCTCTCAAAATAGGCTGATGACTCAGCCTGATCTTATTAACCTGCTTTTTTAAACGTTTCTGCCACACATGCATTTACAGTTTGTGAAACCACTTGAGTCACAATTGTTGCACGAGCAGTAGGATCAATTGCAGCTGTTGCTAATTCAACTGCTGTTACGCTGTTTGGCGCTTTTTCGCTAACACAACCACAGACTTCAGTCTGGATATTTTCACGTTGTTCAGCAGTCATTACGCGTGTTGCTGTTTTCCAAGCTGGTAAAGTATTAATCTCATTAATACATTTTGCATTTACCGCAACTTTTAATGCCGCCATACCCAATTGTTGAGAAGTCGCGCCAGCCGAGTTGCTGCCATCTGGTGTTACACATCCTGTTAGGGCTAAAACAACAGGGGCAACAATAAGTACCAACTTTTTCATGATTTCTTACCTGTATCTAAATTTTTGGCAGGCGTATTGTGCCTAAACAGCAAGTTTTATGATATGACTCAACGCAATCTTTACATAATATAACAATTATAACTTAACAATATCTTGATGACCGTTCTAAGCATAAAACGCTCCGTTACATTTCCATTGTATGAGAAAGAACCAAGCCTAATTAAAATTAAAAAATCCCATCTATAACAATGCCAGGATGTTGCAATGCCAACCTCAGCACAATATTACACACGTACGGCACAAGTTATTCATTGGCTCATGGCTGCAATTTTTATCACTGCCTGGTTGATTGGCTTTTACAGTGGTAATTTTCTTAGCTATGACGTTGATGGTAGCTTTAAAGGTAATGTCATCACACTTCATAAAAATATTGCCACGACCATTATTTTCTTAGTGATAATCCGAATTTTTTGGCGCTACACCCACCCTGTTCCGCAACTGCCAGATACCATGTCACCGATGATGAAAACCTTGGCCCACGTCGGACATTTTTTCCTGTATCTAATGTTATTAGCTTTACCTATAACTGGCTGTTTATTTAGCTGGAGTGCTGGGCATCCTGCACCCGTTTTATATTTATTCGAAATTCCACGTTTAGTTCAAGATAATCCTGACCTACTGGCGATTGTTAAACCATTGCACATTTATCTTTCTTGGTTTGCAGGTTTACTGGTTGCGGGACATATCTTGGCTGCGATTAAACATCATGTTGTTGATAAAGATAATGTCTTACTCAGCATGTTACGCCAACCAAAAAAGTAGAACATTCAGATATAAAAAAACCGCTTTACGCGGTTTTTTTATTTTTAAAGCTTATTCACTTCAGCAGTCCACTTTTGCTTTTCTTCATCAGAAATAAATGAAGCCTCAAAAGAGTTAATCGCAAGTTGCTTTAATTCTTCATTGCTCAGATCAAGCGCCTGCTGAATGGCAACAAAGTTATCATTCATATAGCCACCGAAGTATGAAGGATCATCCGAGTTCACCGTCACATGAACGCCTTTTTGCAACAAACGGCGAATATTATGCTCACCCATGTCTTTTACGACACAAAGCTTTAAATTACTCAAAGGACAAACCGTCAAAGGCATCTTTTCTGCAATCAGACGCGCCATCAGATGCTCATCTTCTTCCGAACGCACACCATGGTCAATACGATTGACTTTAAGCAAATCCAGCGCTTCCCAGATGTATTCTGGTGGACCTTCCTCACCTGCATGTGCAACGATTAAGAAACCTGCTTCACGCGCTTTGGCAAATACACGCTCAAATTTCGAAGGAGGATGCCCTACTTCACTTGAGTCCAGACCAATCGCAATAATGTCATCTTTGAAAGGCAATGCTTGCTCAAGCGTTTCAAACGCTTTTTCTTCGCTCAAATGGCGCAGGAAGCACATGATCAATTGAGAACTAATGCCCAACTTCTCTTGTGCATCTTTACAGGCACGTTTAAGACCAGCCAATACCGTTGCAAACGCCACGCCACGCTCTGTATGCGTTTGTGGATCAAAGAACATTTCGGTGTGAACAACACGATCTTCAGCACATTTTTCAAAATATGCCCAAGCAAGATCATAAAAATCCTGCTCATGCACAAGCACATTCGCGCCTGCATAATAAATATCTAGAAAAGATTGAAGATTATGAAAGTTGTACGCCTGCTTCACTTCTTCAACAGATTGATAAGGAATCTGAATCTGATTACGCTGTGCAATAGCAAACATCAGTTCCGGTTCAAAAGTCCCTTCAATATGCACATGCAATTCGGCTTTGGGTAAAGCACGAATCAGCTCGATTTGATTCATATTAACTCCACGTCTAAAGAAAAAAGGGTGTTACCAAATGGACACCCTTTTCGGGTTCTTTGCCTGAACAACCATTCAAACAAAGAATTATTTAAAAATAATAAATCTTGGATTAACCGCCAAATGCCGCGAACTTAAACACCCAAAGCGCAGCAATGATCCAGACCATATACGGTACAGTTTTCGCCTTACCTGTGAATAATTTAACCAGCGCATAGCTAATAAAGCCCATTGCAATACCATCAGCAATTGAATACGCAAATGGCATAAATACAATCGTTAAAAATGCAGGAACGGCTTCAGTAATATCATCCCAGTCGATATTGGTGATCCCTTGGATCATCAACACACCAATGAACAATAATGCAGGCGCAGTTGCAAAACCTGGTACAGATTGAGCCAATGGCGCCAAGAATAAACAGCCCACAAATAAGAATGCCACAACAACAGCCGTCAAACCTGTACGACCACCCGCTGCCACACCTGATGCAGACTCAATATAAGGTGTTGTTGATGATGTACCTAAAGCAGCACCAGCAACGATCGCAGTTGAATCAGCAAATAATGCTTTTTTCAAACGCGGCAATTTACCATCTTGCAAGAGGCCTGCACGGTGCGAAACACCAACCAACGTCCCTGTACTATCAAATAAATCGACAATAAAGAAAACAAAGATCACGCCCACCATACTGGCTGTAAACAGACCTTCAAAGTCCATTTGCATGAATGTCGGCGCAATCGAAGGAATCTCACCGACTACGCCCTTAAATTCATTTAAGCCCAGCAATGTCGCAATAGCAGTCACAGCCAAGATACTGATAATGATTGCGCCACGCACTTTGAATTGATGTAACAATACGATCAACAGGAAGCCAAATAATGCAAGCAATACCGTCGGCTGTTTAATATCTCCCAGCCCAACTAAAGTTGCCTGATTTGCAACAATAATGCCTGAGTTCTTTAAAGCAACCAAAGCTAGGAACAAACCAATACCACCACCAATGGCAAATTTAAGTGACATTGGAATCGCATTGACAATTGCTTCACGGATTTTGAAGAAGCTGATTGCAAGGAAAATAATCCCTGAAACAAAAACAGCAGCCAAAGCAGTTTGCCAAGGCACACCCATGCCTAAGCAGACAGAATAGGTAAAATAAGCATTTAAGCCCATACCAGGTGCTAATGCGATTGGATAGTTCGCAATAATCCCCATGACTAAACAGCCGATTGCAGCAGCCAGACAGGTCGCAACAAACACCGCTCCGTGATCCATTCCTGTTTCAGAAAGAATGAGCGGATTTACAATAATGATGTAACACATGGTTAAGAATGTGGTTACACCTGCCAAAACTTCTGTTCTAAAGTTAGTTTTGTTATCGCTTAATTTAAATAAGCGTTCTAACAAACCAGCTGAAGCATTAGGCGTTGTCATAACATAGCACCTGTTAAAATCTAAGATCGTAGGACGTGAAATCTATACTCTTGTGCGACAATCTTTTTTGAATTTGCACAAAAGAGTACTCGAAGCTAGAAAGCAATCTATATGCCAGCTTGGTACTTGTTACATAGACAACATGTATAAATTTAATTTCGCTATCAAAACGTAAAAAGCCGCATATCTTGATGCAGCTTTTTATTTAGTGGTAAATATTTTAACAGATTCTATTTAAAACTTGCGCATCGCAAAGTAAAAAAAGACCACTTAATCTACAATCTCAAGTAAACAATTGAGTCACAAGCCCTGTGTGAAGCGGTAGACTTCTAATTACTGCGTTTATACGAGGATAAATGGCTACGAGGGTCGTGCTGAATATTATCAAGGCTATGTTCTGCATCTTGGACAATTTTCATGAGCTCTTGGCGCTTTTTCATCTGCGCGTCAGTATAGGCCACATAACCTAAAACGATGATGGCAAAGCTCACAAGTAAAGTCAGTGTAATCTTCATTATTATTATCTCTATTTTAATGTTTTCTTTAATACTAGCAAAAAAGTATTAAACAGAGTAAAAATAAGCATAATAAAACCAAAAATGAGAACCACATCACAATTATACAGTTATTCTTAAGATTTTATTGCTTATTTTTCATACAATTAAATATTAGAATATTATCGTATTTTAAGCAATGGCATTTTATATAATTCAATAAGATAGATATAAAGTACATCTTTATTTTTTAGATTGTTTTAGTGCTCCCCAATAAAAAAGCACCCCTGCTAATACAGAGATGCTTAAAAGAAAAATGAACTAAATTATTTAGAACTGGTAATTTAAACGCACCAAGAAGTTGCGTGGAGTGCCCGGCATTGTATTTGATCTCCAATAAACTTTATCAGTGAGGTTACTTACAGCTAATGTTGCTCCCCAATGTTCTCCTTTATAACCAACGGCAGCATCGAAACGAGTCCAACCATCAATTTTTGTATCGGGATTATTAGAAATATTGGTATAAAAAGAGCCATTGTAGGTCGCACCAATCTCTGTATAAACATTATCCAACGGCAAATAACGAATAAATAAATTACCAGTATTTTTGGCTGTATTTGCTAAATAATGTCCTACATTCTCTGGCTTTACTTTATCTTGTTTAACGTCAGCATCAGTATAACCATAGCCGCCACGCACAAATACATTATCCATCATACGACCGATAAAACTAAACTCCGCCCCCTTAGATTGATGTTCCCCTCCAACGACATATAATGATGGCTCATCATCTGGATTTGGACGGTAACGAATATTTTTCTTACGGATATCGAAGACAGAAAATTGAGTACTTAAACGATCATCGAGCCAATCACTTTTTATACCTATTTCATATTGTTCATTATATTGCGGTTCAGCATTGAATGTTTCTAAGTCAACCGTCCCACTAGTAAAAGGAGAAAGCCCAGCACTTCCACCAAATGGTGCAAAACTTTTACTATAAGATGTATATAAACTTTGACTGTCAATTGGCTGCCAAACAAATCCTATATTGGGACTAAATGTTTCCGCATCAATTTTAACAGTTGCTCCATAAGTTTGAGATATAGTAGAAGTATCGCGCGTAGAAACTTCATATTGATCATAGCGAGCACCAAGCATCATTTTTAATGTTGGTGTTAATGAAATCAGGTCTTGTACAAAAAATGCTAAACTATCATTATTTTGGTGCGTATAAGAAGTTTCGATTGGCCTACCATTAACTCGATCAAATGATGATTGATAATCTCTTGGATTGTAAGGATTAATTAATTGATAATATAATCCAGCCTTATCACCGCTTGAATAATTACCTAATTTAGGTTCACGATCCTCATGCGACCAATCCGCACCCACCATGATCTGATGTTCTAATTTGCCTGTATTAAACTTACCCGTAATATCAAATGTATTTGTCGTAGTCTTATTCATGGTTTCTTGCCAAGCATAAGATTGCTTGATATAGCCAGTTTTGCATCCTTTCGTATCATCAGTACAATAACTTCCACCAAAGAAATTATCGAAATCTTGATTAGCTTGTCGATAGCTCAATGCCCAATGAAATTTCCAATCTGGTGCAAATTCATATTTGAGATCTGTACGTACCGTTTGTAATTCATCAACAATAAAATCTGATGATGTTGCAAAACCTGTCTCTCTTAAAATATTTTCAGGAAAACGATTTAATACGGAAAAAGATGGACCACGGTCAGGAATACGATCTAATTTGTCATAGGTATATTCTGTAGTCCACAACAGCTTCTCATCATCACTACGATAGGTCACACTTGGTGAGAACATCGATTGTTTTGTGCCAATACCTGAACGAAAACTATTGGTATCAGATTTTTCACCAACCAAACGTACCGCCCAATTATCATTCACAATCTGATTGATATCTAAGGTTCCACCAATGTTGTCATAAGAACCTCCATAGATACCCACAGAACTTTTAGAGTCAAAATTGGCAAACTTGGTCACCATATTCACAACTCCACCACCTGCGCCGCGTCCATAAAGTACAGATGCAGGGCCTTTTAAAATCTCAATACGCTCAACGTTTGCAGTACTACGGCGTACTTGGCCGCCTTCACGTACGCCATTACGGTAAATATCACTAGTATCAGCACTAAAACCACGAATCATAATACCATCGCCACGTGTATCATAAGTTGTAGTTACCCCTGGTGTGCCTTGTAACATGACACTGAGATCATTTGCACCATAGATTTTATATTTTTGCACATCAATGGTATCAATCGTTTGTGGTATATCTTTTTTCTTAAGACCATTACGGGTCACACTTGCCTGCTCATAATCAATATAACTTTTGATCGGATCAAGCTCGCTCATCGCTTCAATTTTAATCGTTGGCATGACTGCCGTCGGCGCGCTCTGTTCATTTGCAAATGCATGATGAGCTTGCAACATCATCATGGTTAACAAGCTAAACTTAAATATCGGTTTAATGCTCACACCCAAGTCTAAAGGCTTCATAAAATTTCCAAAAAAATTCAGACAAAAAATTAAAAAAAACTTAAAAATAAACAAACGCTACAATTTTAATAAAAATCATTCTCATTTTCACTATATTTTCTACCATTTTTCATCTTTTGGTCGGTTTATTAAACATTCAGACTGTTTGACATTGCTTATTACCCTCATATCAATAAAGAATACGCTTTGCCAGCATCCAAAGATTGATGAATTGATGATCTTTTCAATGGATTTTCATCTATTAAAGCAATGTAAACCGCGTCACCTTCAGCAAATTCTCATAACATAGGTGGTAAAATAAGTCAGTTCAGCCATCAACAGACTATTTATAAAAAATGAGAAAAGAACTTAGAGCCAAAATCATTCAAGTGTGCGACGAAAAAATTGCTAAAAAAGGTAGTCAGGTCGGGCTTTCTTTTTATGCGTTCTTTGCCAATAAAAATGATGATCCTGAACGTCTTATGGAAGCTGCCCAATGGTGGATTATGGAACATCGACTTGATCATTTTGAGAAAGCCACAAAAATTAAAGCGCTGATCTTGAGTCAATCTACTCAAGAAAATACGTAATTAAGTACGATTGCTGCTCTTCCTTTGAGTCACATAAGCTATTCATTCTTAGAGTTTTTTATTTAATTTTTTAGCTAAGTGATACAGCTTGAGCTATTGCTTAGCTAATTTATAATTTCACATTAAATCTCTGCCCACCCTGCCTTTAAGCCAATTCATTTCTACCATTAAACAACATAGTATAAAGGTTTAAAATACATCTTCACCGTGTGTTATGACTTCAAGAAAAACCAGTGATGCCGGTATATTTTTATGGATGGTCTATCAAACCATGCAAAAGATGGATTTGGATGCAGCAGCCATTTTTGCCAGTGTTCATTTACCCGATCAGCCACCTGATAAATTTGTTCGTCGTGATAATTCTACTCAGCAGCGTTTCTGGAAAGCCGCTGAAGATATTAGCCATGATGGTGATATTGGCTTGCATGTCGGCGCCAATGTTCCACCTTTTCGCGGGCAAGTTGTTGAATATCTTTTTTTGAGCAGTCCAACATTTGGTGAGGGTCTACAACGTACCATCCGTTATCAAGCCTTACTTACCGATGCAATGTCATTTGAACTCGACATCATCAACCAACATACGGTTAAGATTTCAGGTCTAAATCATCCTGTACGACATTATCTGGAATGTGCAATTGGCATTTTGCTCAATTTCTTTAAATACATTACTGATGAAACATTTACCCCTCTTGAAATTGGCTTACCCTATTCAGATGGCGGCAAACACGAGGAATACCAGAAAATATGGGGATGTCCAGTCAAACTTGGACAGGAAAATGGCTATATTTGCTTTGCTGCAGCCCAATTAAAAACACCTTCGCCTGCGTATGAACCTGAACTTTTAAAAGTCCATGAACATCATGCAGCTTCACAGCTTGAGCTGTTAAACAAACACCAGCTCATCAATGAAATCGAAAGAATCTTGGCCAGTGGCTTATTGGAATCTGGAGAATTTGATCAAAACATCGTTGCCCAATATTTAGGACGTAGTGCCCGTAGTTTGAGAGCAGATTTACAACTTCTCAATACTACTTATGAAAAAGTCATTGCCCAATATCGTGAACGTCTTGCACGGCGGTTACTTTCCCATACCCAAGAAAGCATCGATCAGATTGTTTATCTCACTGGCTTTTCAGAACCCTCCGCATTTTCCAGAGCATTTAAACGCTGGACTGGAGAAACACCAACTGCATACCGACAACGTAAACAGATTTAATTTGATTGGATAGGCAGATTAAAACTGTCAGATGGGTCAAAATAATTCATCCTACTTTTCTTAAACTCCGATCTATATTTTATGAGGTAATCCAATATGATCGGTTTTCCAGTAGGTATTTTTGTCGCAAATGGTCTGGAATGGTATTTCCATAAAGTCTGGCTGCATGAGTTCCCCAGCAAAAATAGAAATAGCCCATTCTTTACGCATATCGCCCATCACAAACGCGCTCGCTTAAATGGCTTTCATGACGAAGGCTATGCAGATTCCATGTTTAAAAATGCTGAAATGTACAATGAAAAATCAGCATTAATTGGCTTGGCTGCTGCATCCACGATTTTTCTGCCTGTTGCCCCTTTCTTTACCGCGGGCTTGTACTATGGCATTTGGAATTATTGGAAAACTCATGCCAAATCGCATCTAGATCCCGAATACGCTAAAAAGCGGATTCCTTGGCATTACGACCATCACATGACCAGCAATCAAAATGCCAACTGGTGTGTGACCCGTCCGTGGTTCGACTATATTATGGGAACACGCGTCATGACGGATGCATCTAATACAGAAACCAATCCTTTAGCGATGAATATGCCAAAGTGGCTAGAAAAAAGAGTGAATCAAACGGCACGACGTCTTTTACCAAAAGCGTATGCCAAGATTGATGCCAATACCAATATTGATCAGCAGAATTTGAAACACGGCATTGAGGTGGCGTTATAAATATCCTATTTCTCTCTATCCAGCCTAATCATATTGATTGGGCTTTTATCACAAATATTATTTGAAACACTTTGAAAGGACATCATTAATAGATATTATTCTTCTCTAAAATAATCCATGTAGAAAACAAAAAATGTTAAAGATTAAACCATGTATTACCATTTTAACCACAGCAATGATAATTTCAGCTTGTGGGGGTGGAGATAATCATAAAACGATGGAAGACACATCTACTGTCTTAACACCCTTTACTACCGAGTTTCAAAGTACTTTAAGCCTGCAAAAAGATGCAGACCCGATCATTCAGATTTCAAAAAGAAGTAGTAATCAGAATGATGAGATAAATGCGTATTCAGTTACGCATCATTTTGACAGTGGAAATAGCTCTATTATTTTCAGCTACAATCTTGATAAAAATGATATAAAACAAACACTCCATGTTAATTATGATCCAATTCTAAAAAAAGTACTGGATGTTTCTATTGGTGAAAGTTATTTAAAAAAAGATATTTTCAGCTTATCAAAGGAAAATGTTTTTTCATGTTCAAGCGCTATCCTATTTGAAGCATGCAAGGGTATTGAGCTAAGTTTTGATGAAAAGACAGGTTTTAGCAAAATTAATTTTGCTAATACAAAACTCTCAAACTTGCCAACTGTTAGTCTCTCACCAACAGACAATCCAGATCATCAGGTTCCTACTGAAAAAAGCTACATAACATTGAATGGACAACTTGTTGGTTCTTTATCTACAGCCCCACAGACTTTTAACAATATCAGAAAAACCAGTCAATCTAATCTAATTTCTAATCAACAGCCAGTCTCACTAATGGGAGCTGTTTATGATCCAAAAACTAAAACTATCCTATTCGGCACCCATGCAAATAATGGCATAGACAGCAGTTTAAAATTAGCTCAGTTTAGCACTGGTATAGAAAACAACCTGATTCAAAGCTCGCTCTTATCAACTGAAACATCATTTTATATTTCTGGCATGTGTAGTGCTATGACAATGACCTTCCCGATTGAAGATATCACAACACTTCAATCGAATAAAAGTCCAAATAATATCGCTTTAACATTTAATCAAGCGATGTATAAGGATAAACAAGACGTACCACCATTGTTTCCTAATTTTCCGATTCAGCCAGAATGTGCTAAGGCACAGCTACAACTCGATGGTTCAGTAACGGTCAATATACCGAGTACACAACTTCAAATCTCACCAATTCTTAAAAACGAAAGTAGCTTCTCTTTAGTTCAGCCTGCACTTTATTTTGATGTAACCAACCACGATAGACAGCAACTTGGAAATAATACACTACAAATCAAGATTCGCAATAATCGAATTGAGAAAATAGATTTCAAAGACACCCGAATAGGTCAAAACCCTACAACAGGCTTATTGGTAGATTATTTTGAATACCAATATCATTGCGGTTATACCCAAGCGTGTGCAGGACTTAGTTACGACATTGAGAAAAACAAAATCAGTTTTAAAAATACAACACTGACCTCTAAAAGTAATCCTGCAAATGAAGTCAATAATAGTATTACCTTAAATGGTATATTTGATTTTGCAGGCCGATAATCAAAACCAATAAAATGAGTCTAAAACCGAGCTCAAACAGCTCGGTTTTTTTATAATTCGAGAATTAATGCGAACTGGATTTCGACAACAGATTTAAGATCAGTACCCCACTCATAATCAATGCAATTCCAACAATCCCCCAAACATCTAGTTTTTGATCAAACACAAACCAGGCAACTGTTGTGATCAAGACAATCCCGACACCCGACCAGATTGCATACGCAATTCCGACTGGAATCGTTTTAAGTGTCAAAGAGAGACAGTAAAATGCAATCACATAGCCAAGTACAACCACAATAGAAGCGAGCGGCTTGGTAAAACCCTCACTACTTTTCAACGCTGAAGTCGCAATCACTTCCGCAATAATCGCGATAAACAAAATAATCCAGTTTTTCATTTAACCGCACCTCAGCAAATCTATATTTATGATGATAAAAATAAAATATTCAGAGAAAAAAACACCCTTATGAAAAGGGTGTTTTTTAATGTTTATTTGAATGTGTCGAATGAAAGCTTAAGCTGACTTCTTCGCCATATTGTTTTTACGGATGGTAATCATCAGTAACTGCACAGCAGCTGGTGTAACACCAGGAATACGGCTTGCTTGTGCCAAGGTTTCTGGACGAACTGTTTTCAACTTCAAAGTAATTTCACGCGATAAACCTGAAATACCATCATATTCAAAATCAGCTGGGATCTTAGTTTCTTCAAGACGCTTCAATTGCGCAACATCCTCATGCTGGCGATTGATATAGCCTTCATATTTCACCGCAATTTCAATTTGCTCGCCGACTTGTTGTGAAACTTCTGAACCGGTTAATTCCGCGATTTGGCTGAAATTGATATTTGGACGTTTAAGCAAATCAACTGCACTACATTCTTTACTAAGATCAGCACCCGTCATTTCAACGAATTTTTTACCCATTGGGTTATTTGGTGCTGCCCATAAATGTTGCAAACGAGAGGTTTCGCGCTCAACTGCTTCCATTTTTTCACTATAAGCCGCCCAACGTTCATCATCAACCAGACCAAGTTCACGGCCAATCGTGGTTAAACGCTGATCCGCATTGTCTTCACGCAACATCAAGCGATATTCCGCACGTGAAGTAAACATACGGTACGGCTCTTTGGTACCTAAGGTAATGAGGTCATCAACCAACACGCCCATGTAAGCCTGATCGCGTTTTGGTGTCCACTCTTCTTGTTCCCAAGCGCGGCGTGCAGCATTTAAGCCTGCAAGTAAACCTTGCGCACCTGCTTCTTCATAGCCTGTCGTACCGTTAATTTGACCAGCAAAATACAGGTTTTGAATCGCTTTGGTTTCAAGTGTGAACTTCAAAGCCTGTGGATTGAAATAATCATATTCAATTGCATAACCTGGACGAAGGATATGCGCATTTTCCATACCACGGATCGAACGAACTAAATTGAACTGTACATCAAATGGCAATGAAGTTGAAATACCATTTGGATAAAGCTCATGAGTATCTAAGCCTTCTGGCTCAAGGAATACCTGATGTGAATCTTTATCAGCAAAACGATGAATTTTATCTTCAATCGATGGGCAATAACGTGGACCAACACCTTCAATCACACCCGTATACATTGGTGAACGGTCTAAACCGCCACGAATAATTTCGTGGGTTTTTTCACTGGTATGCGTGATATAGCAATTAACTTGCTCAGGATGCATTGACGCATCACCCATAAATGACATGACAGGAGATGGGAAATCACCCGGTTGTGGCGTCATCACAGAGAAATCAACTGAGCGTGCATCAATACGTGGTGGTGTACCTGTTTTTAAACGCCCAACAGGAAGTTTAAGTTCACGTAAACGATGAGCTAGTGCAATTGAGGGTGGATCCCCTGCACGACCGCCACTTGAGTTTTGTAAGCCAACGTGGATCACACCACCAAGGAAAGTACCTGTTGTCAGTACCACAGTTTTGGCATCAAAACGGATACCCATCTGGGTAACAACACCTTTAACCGCATCGCCTTCAACAATTAAGTCATCTGCTGCTTGCTGGAAGATGTCCAGATTGGCCTGATTTTCTAGCGTATCGCGAATTGCAGCTTTATAACGTACGCGATCTGCCTGTGCACGTGTCGCGCGAACGGCAGCGCCTTTACGCGAATTGAGAATACGGAATTGAATACCACCTTTATCCGCCGCAAGTGCCATTGCACCGCCAAGTGCATCAATCTCACGGACCAGATGTGATTTACCAATACCACCAATTGCTGGGTTACAGCTCATCTGTCCCAAAGTTTCAATATTATGCGTCAACAATAATGTTTGTCTTCCCATACGTGCCGCAGCGAGCGCCGCTTCCGTACCAGCGTGACCGCCACCAATTACGATAACGTCGTAAACTTTAGGATAGTGCATAGTGGTAAATATGTATTCAAAAAATGACAGAGTATTATACAGGAGTTTTGCATCAAATTGGCAAAAACCATCAATATTCTTCTGGATTCTAAGCCTAAGATATGTCGACAAAACATACAAAAAGAAACGTTCTGTTGCATTTTCATCTTATACTTAACAGAGCTGCCTAAACTATTAACTCGAACACCACTGTTTTATTTGATGAATTTCTTATCCTAAAAAGTGCATAACAAATACTTTAGGAAAATGATATGAACACAAAGCTTTTATTTTCATCTCTTATTTGTAGCCTATGTTTTAGCGTAGCTGCACATGCGGCAGATACCAAAGCTACCCAAGATCAACAAGCCAAAAAGTACCAACAGGTTTGTAAAGGCAAAAAACAAGGTGATCCAGTTTCATTTGCGTATAAAGGCGTTGTTTTCAATGGTTCATGTGAACCAAATGAAGCCGGTAAACTCGCATTCCAACCGCCAATGCCAGCTTCTAACGCTGCTGTAGACACACAAAGTCGTCTCTCTGAAACTCAGTCAGCTCCACGTCCAGTGAGCAGCGCCCCAATGGAAGCTGCGCCTGCTATGGAGGCACCTGCAGCGACTCCTGCACCACCAGTTGCTCCAGATGTTGAACAGACTGCGCCATAATTGCAGCACAAATAAAGAAGGTCTTGATGGCCTTCTTTTTTTATCGATTAAATCTAAAAACAATGTTCTAAAGCACACTGACTTAAATATTTGTCCTTAAAATTGTAATCTGTCTATTTTATAATCCCTTTAATAAGTTTTAATCTATTACAATACGCACAAATACATTTATTTAGGTTTTCCTGTGAACTGGCTACAAATTCATATTACTGTTGATCAAAATCAAGTTGAACTTACCGAAACATTGCTCCTTTCATTGGGTGCGGTGAGTGTTACTTTAGATGATGCAGAAGATCAAGCCCTGCTTGAGCCATTACCAGGCGAAACTCCACTTTGGAATAAAGTCATCGTTACGGGTATTTACCAACAAGAAGAAGATGACCCAATTGATGTAGATGCTTTGGAAACTTTCCTTAAAGCACAACTTCCTGATGTTCCAATGCGCCATGAATACCTTGAAAATCAGGTGTGGGAACGCGCATGGATGGATTATTACGAACCAATTCAAATTAGTGAAAAATTCTGGATCGTCCCTGAATGGTTAGAACCACCTGAAGCAGATGCAACCAATATTAAACTTGATCCAGGTCTAGCGTTCGGTACAGGCAACCATGCCAGCACATTCTTATGTTTACAGTGGTTAGGTAAAACTGATGTAAAAGATAAAGTTGTGATCGACTATGGTTGTGGTTCAGGTATTTTAGGCGTTGCTGCCCTTTTATTAGGCGCTAAAAAAGTTTATGCAACGGATATCGACCCGCAAGCTGTACTGGCAACAAAACAAAATGCCGAGTTAAATGGCGTGCTTGACCGCCTTTATGTCGGTTTGCCTGAAGAGTTTGATCAGGAATTCAAACCTCAACAGGCTGACATTCTTGTTGCCAATATTCTTGCAGCTCCACTCATGGCACTTGCGCCTGAATTCTCAACTTTATTAAAAAATGAGGGAGAGTTCGCACTAGCAGGTGTAATTGAAGAGCAAGTTGCTGATGTTTCTAGCGTTTACGCTGAGTTTTTTGATATATTAGAAATCGAAAAGCGTGAAGAAAACTGGTGCCGCATTTCAGGAAAACGAAAAACAATTTGAGAATTTTATAACTTATGAGTGAAAAACAAACCCGCTGCCCTAAATGTTCAACTGTGTACAAAGTGACCCTTTCACAACTCAGTGTTGCACAGGGTATGGTTTGTTGCCCAAAATGCGTAATTAATTTTAATGCATTAACCAATTTGCTCGAAACAGACAGTGATGCGACACCAACGCCCGTTAATCGCTCACTGTTTTCATCGATTCAGCCAGATAGCTCATTTGCAGAAAAGCAGATGCAGATCTTAAGGATCTTCGATCAGAAAATTGAAAACTCAAATATTGATCTACTCACTTATTTAAATAACCTGAATTACTTTAATACCGAACCCGTCACGGCCCTGCCTAACCTGAATCTTTCAGAAGATGTACTTTCAATGGATCAGGAAAATAACGACAAACAACATGGCTGGTTGTATTACACCCTTTGGGGTATTGGAAATATTGCACTGATTCTGGTGTTTGCTTTTCAGATTTTATGGTTTAACCCGAAACTCATGCATGAAAGCCCAGCATTAAACCAGATGTTTAATTATGTCTGTGGTCTTCTGAGCTGCAAAATCGCCAATGAGCAATATCAGTCTCTTAGTTTTGAGAAAGTAAAACTGAAACGGGTTGAGCATAACGCCACAGGTTTTTCTGGCATATTGCTTAACCAAGATGCAAATAGCGTTGTACTTCCCCCAATCAAAGTGATACTTAAACAAAACGGTGAAGCTATTTCTTATACCGTTTTGAAACCACAAGACTATTTAGTCGACAGTTTAAAGACCATTCAGCGCATTCCATCAAATAGCCCTTTTCGCTTCGAATTTACCATTCCGAAAAGCAAAAATAGCTTCAATGACTATAGTTTAGAATTTGTACAGCCCTAAAAGCTCAAAAAAGTGACAAAAAAACAAAAAAAAGTGCAGTTAATTTGCTCACTTTTTCGCTGACAGTGGTATGATACGCGCCACGAATGCTTTGACCCACTTACTCCTCGTAATCTACAGACAATAAAATCGTTAAACGAACTGTGCTTTTACCCAATAAGCGCATTGTTGGTTTTTTTGTTTTTGAAAGTAGGCGGTAACAAATATTTAACTATTGTTACGCTTATTTTTTACACAACTCGAGGATTTGTGGCAAGCTAATAGTCCTTTTGTTTTAGAGTCACTGTTTTAGGATCTAAAACGGGGCTCAGTAATTTAGACCACATTTATATCACTTTACCCAAGTGATATTTTGATTTTTCGGATTAACACGCATGAATAGCAAATCTCCTATTTTTACGGCTCAATCTGATGTCGCTCTTCGCATCCATGTAGATCGCGCAGTTCGTCATTATTTTGCACAATTGCAAGGTGAGCAACCATCTCAAGTTTATGACATGGTTTTAGCAGAAATGGAGAAACCTCTTTTATCTGTGGTCTTAGAATATACTCGTGGCAACCAAACGCGTGCTGCTGAGATTTTAGGCCTTAACCGCGGAACTTTACGCAAAAAGTTAAAAGCTCACGGTTTAATGAGTGAATAATTGATAAAATGCTCACGTTCTCGTGGGCATTTTTTTTGCCTTTGTTTTAATCTGTAGACTTCAAACTGTTGACTAAAATCATGACTATCAAACGTGCTTTAATCTCTGTATCTGATAAAACCGGAATCGTTGAATTCGCTCAAAATCTTGTAGCTCTAGGGGTAGAAATTTTATCTACGGGCGGTACATATAAGTTGCTTAAAGACAACAATATTGCCGTAGTAGAAGTTTCTGAACATACAGGTTTTCCTGAAATGATGGATGGTCGTGTTAAAACATTACATCCAAAGATTCATGGAGGCATCTTGGCTCGTCGTGGTCTGGACGAAGCGGTGATGCAAGAACACAACATTGATCCGATTGATCTGGTGATTGTTAACCTTTACCCATTTGCTGCAACTGTAGCTAAACCGAACTGCTCGCTTGCAGATGCAATCGAAAATATCGACATCGGTGGTCCGACCATGGTTCGTGCTGCAGCGAAAAACCACGCTTCAGTAGGCATTATCGTTAATGCAGCTGACTACAACACAGTTGTTGCCGAGCTAAAAGCAAATGGTACGCTTTCTTATGAAACGCGTTTCGACTTAGCAGTAAAAGCATTTGAACATACAGCACAATACGATGGCATGATTGCGTCTTATTTAGGTGCACGTGTGGGTAAAGCAGAAGGCGAAGCGGATCTCTTCCCTCGTACCTTCAATACACAACTAAATAAAGCACAAGATTTACGTTATGGTGAAAACCCTCATCAAAACGCAGCATTCTATGTAGAAGAAAATGCAAAAGAAGCATCTGTTTCTACTGCGAAGCAATTACAAGGCAAAGAACTCTCTTATAACAATATTGCAGATACCGATGCAGCACTTGAATGTGTGAAATCATTTGCGAAGCCTGCGTGTGTCATCGTTAAACATGCAAACCCTTGTGGCGTTGCTGTTTCATTGGATGGTATCAAGGCAGCTTATGATCTTGCTTATGCAACCGATCCTGAATCAGCATTTGGTGGCATCATTGCATTCAACCGTGAATTAGACACCGCGACAGCACAAGCAATTGTTGATCGTCAATTTGTTGAAGTGATTATTGCGCCAAGCATTGCGGATGGCGTACTTGAAATCACAGGTGCGAAAAAGAATGTACGCGTGTTGGTCTGTGGCGAACTTCCTGCAATTGATGCACGTGCTCCACAGCTTGACTATAAGCGTGTTAATGGTGGTTTATTGGTTCAAGATCAAGACTTGGGCATGATCACTAAAGATGACTTGAAAGTTGTGACTAAACGCGCACCGACTGAACAGGAAATTGATGATCTTATTTTTGCATGGAAAGTTGCAAAATATGTGAAATCAAATGCGATCGTTTATGCAAAAAATCGTCAAACTATTGGTGTAGGCGCAGGTCAAATGAGCCGCGTAAACTCTGCACGTATTGCTGCGATTAAAGCTGAACATGCAGGTTTAGTGGTTGAAGGCGCAGTTATGGCATCTGATGCCTTCTTCCCATTCCGTGATGGTATTGATAATGCGGCCAAAGCTGGCATTAAATGCATTATCCAGCCAGGCGGTTCAATGCGTGACGAAGAAACAATTGCAGCAGCAGATGAAGCTGGTATTGCAATGGTGTTCACGGGTATGCGTCACTTCCGTCACTAATCCTACTTTAAAGTTTCCATCTTATTTACCTCCCTCTAAATCTCCCTCCTAAAAGGAGGGAGACTACACCAATATCAATATGGGTTCCCTCTCCTCTTAGGAGATGAGGAACGATTGTAGTTCCGCAAGGGAGAGGTTAAGGGGGACTTTTTTATTCTGAACAGGTATATTCTTAAATACGGAAAAAGGGAAATAACTTTATAATGAATATTTTAGTTTTGGGTAGCGGTGGCCGTGAACATGCACTTGCATGGAAAATCGCACAAGATGCAAAAGTCACTAAAGTCTTTGTTGCACCAGGTAATGCAGGTACTGCAACTGAAGACAAATGTGAAAATGTTGAACTCGATATTTTAGACAATCCAGCCATTATTGCTTTTGCCAAAGAAAATGATGTTGCATTAGTCATTGTTGGCCCTGAAGCGCCTTTAGTGAATGGTGTCGTGGATGCAGCACGCGAAGCTGGCTTAAAAATTTGGGGACCAACCCAATATGCAGCTCAGCTAGAAGGTTCTAAAGCATTTGCAAAACACTTCTTAAAGCGCCATAACATTCCAACCGCTTTTTATGATGTCTTTACTGAAGTTGATGCGGCTAAAGCATATGTTGAGCAAAATGGCGCACCTATCGTTATCAAGGCCGATGGTCTTGCTGCGGGTAAAGGCGTGATCGTTGCCATGACCAATGAAGAAGCTTTTGCAGCAATCGACGATATGCTAGCAGGCAACAAATTTGGTGATGCTGGTTCACGCGTTGTGATTGAACAGTTCCTTGCAGGCGAAGAAGCAAGCTTCATTTGCATGATCGATGGCAACAATATTTTGCCAATGGCGACATCACAAGATCATAAACGTATTTTTGAAGGTGATGAAGGTCCAAACACAGGTGGTATGGGTGCTTACTCTCCTGCGCCTGTCGTCACTGCGGAAGTCTTTGAACGTGTCATGAATGAAGTGATGCGCCCAACCGTTGATGGTATGGCTGCGGATGGTCACGTTTATACAGGTTTCTTATACGCGGGCCTGATGATTGATGAACAAGGTCAACCACGTGTGATCGAATTCAACTGTCGTTTTGGTGATCCTGAAACTCAACCGATCATGATGCGCTTAAAATCATCTTTGGTTGATTTGGTTGAGGCTGGTATTGCAGGTAACTTGCCAAGCGAAGCTGAATGGGATGAGCGCAAATCGATTGGTATCGTTCTTGCAGCCGGTGGTTACCCTGAAACTGTACGCAAAGGCGATGTAATTTCAGGTCTTGGTCAATCTCCAGAAGACACCAAAATCTTCCATGCCGGTACTGCAATGAGTGCTGATGGTCATGTGATTACTGCGGGTGGTCGCGTACTCTGCGTCACAGCCTTAGGTGATACCGTACTCGAAGCTCAAATCAATGCGCTAGAAGTTTGTGGCCAAGTCACTTTCACTGGCATGCAATACCGTAGCGATATTGGTTATCGCGCCATTGCCCGTGAAAAAGCTGAATAAGTAAATTATGCTTTAAAGCCTTCTTCGGAAGGCTTTTTTTATTCCTTAAATTGCATAATTCCTACTTCTATATTCATTATTTAAATATAAAATTCAGAAAAATATATATTTATGTTTTAATTCAATCTGCTACAGATCTTTTTTGAAAAAACCATAAAACTATCATCAATTTATATTTACTTATGATGTAATTTTTCTCAAATAATCATAGTCTTATACTCATTAGGACAATCTACTGCACTGTCCCCTGCATTAAATTATTGGTATGATTGCCGAAATTTTAGATGTTGTTTTTATGTTAATTCAGTATTCTTTTTCATTCATTTCAAATGATTAGAATATTTTTCCTAACAAAACAAATTGCAGCTAAATCCAAATTTGATTAGAAAAAGATATGAATGCTTGATTTCCCATTGTATATATACTGAATGGGAACATGAATATTCATTTATTTTTCGCCTGTTGTGGAAAGGACTCTACTGAAAACCTCAAAAATAATTCACGTGATTGTTTGAGGACGATGCCAATTTACAACATACAAACCTATTGCAATCATTAATGCTCGAGAAAGGCTGATTTTCTCGCCATTATTCCGATTAGGATTTATACATGAAAAAGCTGATTAGTCTTTTTTTAAGTGTATCGGTGTTATTACTTGCAGCTTGCAGTAAACAACCAGATACCGCATCTACCGAGCAAAAAGGTGATGCTGCTGCATTACAAACTGTTGTAATCGCTTCTACAGGTTCTGACGCTGATATCTGGCGTTATATCGCAACTTTACCTGAAACCAAAGCTGCTGGTCTCAAACTTGAAATTAAAAACTTCACTGATTACGTTGCCATGAATACTGCTGCAGCGAACAAAGAAGTTGATTTGAATGCATTCCAGTCTTACGCTTACCTTGTGGCATTTAATGCTGCCAATAAAGACAAGATTGCACCTGTTTCAACCACGTATTTAGAACCAATGGGTATCTACTCAAGCAAAGTCAAAAAAGTTGACGAATTTGCTGAAGGTGCAACTATTGCAATTCCAAATGACGGCGCGAACGAATCACGTGCATTATTACTTTTACAAAGCGCGGGCTTAATCAAGTTAAAGGCTGACTTTGATCCAGTAAAAGGAACCCCTGCTGACATTACTGAAAACCCGAAAAAAGTTGTGATCAAACCAATTCAAATGGCAACAGCTGTACGTGTTAAAGACGAAGTTGATGCGATTTTATTAGGTAATACACTTGCAATGGAAGGCGGTTTAAACGTTCTGAAAGATGCGATCTTCTATGAGCCTGTAGATCAAAGCACGAAGCTGAATGTTAACGTTTTAGCGACTGCAGAATCTCGTAAAGATGATGCTGTATTGCAAAAAGTTGGCGCGCTTTACCATACTGAAGCTGTGAAGCAATATGTTCAAGAACACTTTGCAGGTACGAAAGTTGACGTGAACAAACCAACAAGCTACCTCACAGAAGCAAATTCGTAATATAATGCTCTCAAATAAAACAGGCAAAGTGATTTTGCCTGTTTTTCTTTTCTGCCATAGTACTGACGAACATGATCCAATTTAAAAACATTTCGAAACACTATCAGTTGAAAGGTCAAACGATCAATGCACTGGACCAGATCAATCTAGAGATCCCGGACGGTAGTATCTTTGGCATTATCGGCTATAGTGGTGCAGGTAAAAGTACGCTGATCCGTTTGATTAATTTGCTTGAACGCCCGACGCAGGGACAAGTCATTATCAATCAAAAAGACTTTACTGCTATGGACGCGCGAACACTTCGTCAAGAACGTGCAAATATTGGCATGATCTTTCAGCACTTCAATCTCCTTCAGACTAAAACCGTGTCTGAAAATATTGAAATGCCACTTAAATTATTTGGGCATAGCAAAGCTGAACGTGAAAAGCGTCTGGCTGAACTACTAGAGTTTATCGATCTTAAACATAAAAAAGATGCTTACCCTGATGAGCTTTCAGGGGGTCAAAAACAACGTGTGGGTATCGCACGTGCGCTGGCGAATCATCCCAAGATTCTACTGTGCGATGAAGCAACTTCTGCCCTTGATCCACAGACCACCAAATCTGTTTTGGCGCTATTAAAAAAGATTAACAAAGAACAGAACATTACCATTGTCATGGTCACCCATGAAATGGATGTAATCGAATCAGTATGTGATTATGTGGCGGTCATGGAATCAGGTCATGTGATTGAAAGCGGCCCGACACTGGATATTTTCAGTCAGCCACAGCATCCAACCACCAAGACCTTTATTCAAACGGTATTGCAACAGCAGTTACCAGTAAATATTTTAAGTAATCTTGAACATCAACATCATAATAGTATCTATAGCTTGCAGTTCCTCGGTACTTCAGCACAAGAAACCGTGATTCAGGCTGCGATTAAACAATTTGATGTGAGTTTAAATATTCTGTTTGCCAATATGACCGAGATTAATGGTACGGTGATCGGACAAATGTTTATCCAGCTTTTGGGTGATCCGTTGATCATTCAGGAAACCGTAAAATTCCTTGAGCTTCAAGGCGTGAAAGTGGAACAATCTGGAGTGGTAAGCCAATGAGAGATTTCATCGTACAATGGCTGACCCAAGTCACTGCTCCATTTTGGCATAGCTCCCTTTCGATCGACCAGTTTGTGACAGCACTGCAAGAAACCTTTCAAATGGTGTTCTTTTCTCTGCTGTTTGGTTGCATTTGGGGATTGATTCAAGGTATTACGCTAGTCGTTACCCGCTCAGGCGGTATCCTGCAAAATCGTGCGATTTATTATTTCCTGAACCCGATTGTGAATGCACTGCGTTCCCTTCCGTTTATTATTCTGCTGATTGCCGTTATTCCACTGACTAAAATGCTGGTTGGCACTTCAATTGGCACATGGGCAGCGATTGTGCCTTTGACCATTTATGTGGGCCCATACTTAGGCCGTCTGATCGAAACCTCATTGCTTGAAGTGAATGAAGGTATTGTGGAATCTGCTCAGGCAATGGGTGCTTCACCGTGGCAAATCATCTTCAAGTTTATTATCCCTGAAGCACGTAGCTCACTCATACTAAACTTGACCACAGGTACGATTTCTCTCATCGGTGCGACTGCAATGGCAGGTGCTGTAGGCGCAGGCGGTATCGGTGACTTGGCGATTTCTTATGGTTACCAACGTTTCGATACGAGCGTAGTGATTTTAACCGTCATTGTATTATTGCTGTTAGTGCAAATGGTACAAATGTTCGGTGACTGGCTGGCAAAATTACGTTAATAAAAATATAAAAAAAGCGCTCATGATGGGCGCTTTTTTTATACCTGAACATTTTAAGGAAAGTAAATTTCATTGGCTGCCTTGAAGGTATTGACATGGAGCGGGACTAAATCAGTTAAATTCTGATAGCCGCCAGCCAATACAAATAGCATCGGGATTTTCATTTTCTTCGCCATTTCAAAAACAATGCGATCACGCTCAAAAAGTAATTCTGTGGTCAACCATTTTGAACCATATTTATCATGTTGATGACAGTCCATGCCCGCCTGATAAATCATCAGATCTGCCTCCCAACGTGAAGCATACTGAAAGGCCTCAAAGATTGCCTCTCGATATAAATCAAAACTCCCCTGTTTGGGATGAATATAACGGGTCAAGCTACGTTCACCAGCCTTGCAGCCAAACCGAATTCCAAAAATGCCAAAATTAATCAGATTGGTCATACGATTGGTGAAAATAGCCGTGCCATCCCCACCATGTTGATCACAATCCAAAATAAAAATACGTTTCTCAGGATACTGCTTGGCAACCAATGCCAGACCATTAAATGTACAATAGGCTGCGCCAGATTCATAACTGGCATGATGAAATCCCTGCGCAATATTAGCAGCCACCCCTTCTTTCAAGGCAATTTCAGCACCCAGTAATTGTCCAGCCTGAACCGATAAAATCGCATCTCGCAACTGTTCATTCCACGGCTTGAAACCTTGTATGGTGGCAAATGCCGATTCTCCTGACAAAAAAGCATCGACATATTGTGGATGATGCAATTTCCTTAAGATTTCCACATCAATCAGCCCTGGATCTACCAGCTCTGCCATTTGATGCGTACGCAACACATCCGCTACAGCTGTGAGTTTTTCCATACTATTGGTATGTGTTTGCGCAAAGTAGCGTGGAGAGTAACAAGCTTTTAGCATGGATGCCCTATATAAATCTGATCTTTGGCAATATCCATCAGCTGAGCTAATTCAGTGCTATCAGGCCTGAATAATCCATTATCCACCTGCTGTTTAAAATGATAGCCAAATGCCCGCGCACGATGTTGTGGTGAAACAGCCAAAGTGGTTAAGCGTAAAAACCAGAAGCCATTCATCTCGGCAATCGGGATCACATAGCCTTTATATTGCTTGTTTTGATGCTTTTCGAGCTGTTCAATTTCATAATGCGCAGAGAATAAACTTCCCGCAGGTAATCGTACCCCATTCATCATTAAAGGAACCAAACTGATACAGGAATGGTTATCCCCCATATTCAATTTTTCCATCATGATTGGTTGATCATGTTCATCCACAAAAATATTGATTTCACCCTGTCGTAATAACCGATGATGCGCAATGCGCAAAAAGAATTTTTCTGCCATCGGGCAAGAACCTACTTTAGGCTTTTCAAGCAAAGCCTGACATTCAATCATACTGAAATCCTGCGCCGTTTGAGGCAGAATAATGTCAGCAAGTAATTGGCAAATCAGGATACTTTCTTCCAACTCGGCATATTGATGAATGCTTCTAAGTTTGGCTTGAAATTCGACTTCTTGCTGTAAATTCTGTGCAAAGCTCTCTTGCAGGTTTAAACGCTTTAAAGTCTGCTGGACTTCTAAATTGATATCCAGATTCCGCCACGTTTCTAGTGTCAGACCATATGAACCCGCTTGATTGAGAATGTTTTTCAGCGTTTTGGTTTCATAGTCCTCAAAAATTCGTAAATCCTGAAACCCAACCGGATCACGCACCTGCGAAACAAACTCTGCAATAACGCGAGTCGCTTGTGTATAGCCACAACCTCTCCGTTCCGTTTGATGACTAAAGTGTTCATTTAACATTTCTGTCAGCTTGGCAGAGAGCGGATATAAATATTTTTTAAAAATCATGACCACTTCGTGATCGACCAAATCAGACATAAGCTCCCCTGCTTCATCATGATGATTTACAACGACCTCATCCTTATTTTGTTAAATCTCATTTTTAATTGATTTAGCTTTAATAAAGTATTTCTTATAGGATTAAAGATGAATATAAACCATTAACTTATAAAAGTTTTCTTTCATCTTTATTTAAAATACAATACTTGTCAACTATAAATAGACTCGATGAATATCGACGTCAGAATCTGCCTCAAAAAGTCAGTATTAATGTATAAATGCAGCACTTTTTTGCACTCGATAGCATTTGCACTTAAACTAGAATCAGGCACTCAGTATTGAGTACCCAACTCGCAATAACCACATGGAACAAAGATTCAGGACTCGGCTATGCATTACAAGATTCATGTAATTGACGTAAAAAATGCCTTAAAAAATTATATCTGGTTATTGGAAGATACCCGCAGCAAAGAAGTTGTGGCGGTCGATCCAACGGAAGCCGATCTGGTCACAGCGTTTTGCCAGCAGCATCAACTCACTCTGAAACAGATCTGGCTGACCCATTGGCATCCTGACCACACTGGTGGTGTTCCGGGCTTACTGGCAAATCAGAATCTTCTGGTTTATGGCCCTCGAGATGAATTGAGTAAAATTTCCCTGATCTCAAATCCCCTACAGAATAATGATCATTTTCACTTTAATGACCTCAAAATTGAAGTCATCGCGACCCCTGGTCACACTTTAGGTCATATCACTTATTTTATTGAAGAGATGGACAGTCTGTTCAGTGGAGATACCCTATTTGCAATGGGCTGTGGACGATTATTTGAAGGCACAGCCGAGCAAATGTATCACTCCTTAAATCGACTGGGTGCACTACCTATCCAGACCAAAGTGTATTGCACCCATGAATATACGCTTGCCAATGGTGAATTTGCCTTAACTGTAGAGCCACATAATGTCGCCTTGCAAGAACGTATGCGACAGGTCAAAGCATTAAGAGATGCAGATCA
The DNA here is from genome assembly GCF_001605865.1 of Acinetobacter sp. NRRL B-65365. Taxonomy (NCBI): domain Bacteria; kingdom Pseudomonadati; phylum Pseudomonadota; class Gammaproteobacteria; order Moraxellales; family Moraxellaceae; genus Acinetobacter; species Acinetobacter sp. NRRL B-65365. The sequence goes on from NZ_LRPD01000023.1 coordinate 63,143, forward strand.
AATCACCTTACCCAGTACGATTGAACTGGAACTCGAAACCAATCCATTTTTACGTACTGAAAGTGCTGAGGACTTTGCGCGTATCCGCAGCCTAAAAGATCAGTTTTAATTAATGATGTAAATTTAAGCGATTCATTTTCTACTTTTCTCTTAAGGTAGAAAATGAAATCATTTTTTACATTTGTCATGAAATATTTATTTAAAAAATAATTTTTAAATCTCAAAAAACAAAAACACTTTAACATTTAAATTCAATTAGATAAAAAATTAAGAGATAACATTATACC